>JBJMLJ010000542.1:0-1754 GCA_045805365.1 Thermoleophilaceae bacterium | reverse complement strand
GCCAGGAAGGCCTCGCGCGCGCCGAGCAGGTCGTCGCTCGGCAGCGGCCGCTCCTCGGCCCCCACGAGCTGCATCAGCTTGTCACGCGTGATCGAGGCCAGGATGTGGTCGTCCAGCGGCGGCGTCGCGAGGACGCCGTCGGCACCCACCCAGAAGATCGTCGAGGTCGGCGCCTCCAGGACGCGGCCGTGGGGCGTGACCAGGAGCGCCTCGTCGAAGCCCCTCTCCTGGGCGAGCCTCGAGGCGAGCATGTTCCCCGCGTAGGAGAGCGACTTGACGCCGTCGAGCACGCGCGTGGGCGCGTAGGTGACGAAGCCGAGCCGTACACGATCGGGGCCCGTTGACGTGGGCTCGGTGAGCAGCAGCCGGTGGCCGCCCCGGGTCAGCACGATGCGAAGCACGCCGTCGAACTCGCTGCCGCCGCGCTCCGCGAGAAGCCAGGGGATCTCCTCCTCGAGCGCGGCGCGCGGGACGAACCAGCCGAGCTGAAGGTTGCTGGCCGAACGCTCGAGGCGGTCGAGGTGCTCGCCGACCGCGAAAGCCTGGCCGTTGTAGACGCGGATCACCTCGAAGACCCCGTCGCCGCGGAGGAAGCCCTCGTCGGTCGCTGGGACGTAGGTGTCCTCCGCCTTCTCGATATGCCCGTCGAGGCAGCCGAGCTCGCTCACACCGTGTTCATACAGCACCCGGCTTCTCCAGAGCGAGCACCGCGGAGGTGAAGACCGAGCGGTCCGCCCGGAGCAGGATGTGCGGATACTTCTCGCCGGTCGCCGGGTCGGTGCTGCCGTCGGTGTGCAGCACGGTCAGGTTGTCCCACGACTCCGGTGACACGGTCACGTCGAGGGGCTGGAGCAGCCGCAGGCCCGAGGGACGCACGATGAGGCGCTCGAGCTCGCGCGCGGTGAAGATCTCGCCCAGCATCGCGCGGTGCCGCGGGCCCGCTCGCCGGCGACGCCGGCCGAGGCTTGCCAGCCGGACGGCGAAGTCGACGGGGGCCGCGTTGAGCGGGTGCCGTCGGACGAAGCAGTCCGTGGCGACCAGCGCGTGGCCCCCTGGCCGGAGCACCCGGCCGATCTCGGCGGCCGCGGCCGCGATGTCTTCCGGAAGCCCGAAGTGCTCGATCGACGAGAGCGAATACACCACGTCGAAGCTGGCGTCCTCGAACGGCAGCCGGCGGCCGTGGGCGCGGATCACCTCGAGCCTCTCCTCCCGGTATGGGAAGGGGGCGTGAGAGGCCGGGTCGGTCAGCATCGACGCCTCGGCCTCGCGGTCGGCGAACAGGCCCTCGCCGTAGACGTCCGAGGCCACCACCCGGCCGACGCGATTGGCAAGCCAGAACGCCATCCGCTCGTCCCCCGCCCCGACCGCCAGCACCTCGGTCTCGTCAGCGAGGCGGCCCGCGTCCTCGAGGAAGAGCGCCAACATCGCGAACTCCCACACCTTCCGCTCCCGGTGAAGGTCCGGATCGCGCTCCGGCAGGATGTCGCGCAGGACCCGGGTCACCTCCGGGTCGTCGAAGTCGCGGACGTCGCAGAGCTTGACGTACTGGCGGGAGAGGCTTGTCAAGCGATGAGTTCTCGCAGTTTCGCCGGTCTCAGGTGGCGAGATGCTCGAACTTGAGTGGAATGCGGCCTCGCCGGTACCGGCGCTCGACTACAGCTTCCGCGGGCCCGTGCACCTGCCCGGCGACGAGGGCTACGACGCGGAGCGCGCCACGTGGGCCGGCCGCATCGACCCCCATCCGGCGATCGTGG
>JBJMLJ010000541.1:0-6750 GCA_045805365.1 Thermoleophilaceae bacterium | reverse complement strand
GCGGATCGCCACTACCAGGTGACGTCCTGCACGATCTCCGCGTCGCCCGGGATGCGGGGGCCGAAGACGAGCAGCTCGAGGCCCTCCGTTCCCGCCTCGAACGCCCGCGTGACCTCCGGCGAGATCCGGATGGCGTCCATCGGCCGGACCTCGACGAGCTCGTCGGCCAGCTTCACCCGCCCGCTGCCGCCGAGCACGACGTAGATCTCCTCCGCCTCCTTGTGGTGATGGGCGAAGGCGTGCCGCTTGCGCGGCTTCAGGTACTGAAGTGAGACGCCGGTCTGCTCGGCGTCGAGGTCGCCCTGGGCGAAGCGGGCCTCCTGGGTCTCGGAGAAGCCCTGTTTCGCGGCCATGTCCTCCACCGCGCGCAGGTTCTTGATCGTGTAGCTCACCGAATCAGGCCGGCAGTCTGATCGAAGCGTACGGCGGGCGCTCGATCAGCTCGACCTGGATCAGCCGGCCGTCGGCCGTCTGGAGGGGCGGGGCGTGGTCGTCCTTGAGCCGCTCCTCGCGGCGGAGCCGCTCGAGGACCACTCGCAGCACGGCGTAGGCCATCGGCCCGAGCTGCGTCAACGGCTGGTGGTAGTTGCGCCGGACGTCGAGGTCGACCTGCGCCATCCGCTCGATCCCGACCAGGTCCCGCGCGTGCAACAGCATCGAGGTCTCGATCGCGTAGCCGCAGGCGAAGGGCAGGTTGTCGAATGTCGAGCGCCGGGCCGCCACCTCGCCCGCCAGCGGCTGGACGAAGCCGGCCAGCTCCGGATAGAAGGCGGAGAGGAGCGGCCGCGCCGTCAGCTCGGTGACCCGGCCGCCGTCGAGCGGGCGCTCGTCGCCGCCCTCTGTGAACGGCCGGCGGAAGAAGCCCTTGACGAAGTCGACGCCCTCGCGGCAGATGAGCGGCCCCAGCATCCCGGTGGCGAAATGGGCCGAGAAGTCGCGGGTGTCGGAGTCGAGGTAGACGATCAGCTCGCCGCGCGCGACCGCGAGCGCCCGCCACATGGCGTCGCCCTTGCCGAGCGCACGCCCGAAGGCGGGCACGAGCTCGGACTCCTGGTGGACCTCGGCGCCGAGCCGCGCCGCGATCTCCGCGGTCCCGTCCTTGGAGCCGGCGTCGACCACGAGGATCTGGTCGACCAGGCCTTCGAGCGTCCGCAGCTCCTGGACGATCGGGCCGATCGTGTCCGCCACCTCGCGCGTGGGCAGCACGACGCTGACGCTCTCCCGTTTCTCTTCCAGGAGGCGGCCTAGCGGGAACTCCGAGTGGTGAAAGCGCCCGATCAAGCGCGCGTACTATGGCAGCGGATGGCCAAGGTTCGCTCTCCACTGCCCTTCGAGGAAGTCCTCGAAACCGGCCGCGGGGAGCAACTCGTAACGACCGCCCGGCAGGGCGCGCGTCCCGGTCGGCCGGTACCGCTCCCCGACGACCTCGATCCGGGCCTGGCGGAGGCGCTTTCGGGCGCGGGAATCGAGGCGCTCTGGTCGCACCAGGCGGAGGCGCTGGAGGCCGCCCGGGAGGGCAACGTGATGGTCACGAGCGGCACCGCGAGCGGCAAGTCGCTCGCCTTCAACCTGCCCGTCCTCGACACCCTCGCGCGCGACAACCGTGCCCGCGCCATCTACCTCTACCCGACGAAGGCGCTGGCCCAGGACCAGGCGCGCAAGCTCTCGGAGCTCGGCGGCCGCTTCCTCCGGCACGCGATCTACGACGGCGACACCCCGCGCGAGGAGCGCCGCTCCATTCGCCAGCGCTCCAACCTGATCCTCACCAACCCGGACATGCTCCACGTCGGGGTGCTGCCGAACCACCGCTCGTGGGGAGACGTGCTGGCCAACCTCGCCTGGGTCGTGGTGGACGAGGCGCACGTCTACCGGGGCGTATTCGGGTCTCACGTGGCCAACGTGCTCCGGCGCCTGCGCCGGCTCGCGGCGGCCTACGGCTGCACCCCGCGCTTCGTCCTCACGAGCGCCACGATCGCGAACCCCGACGAGCTGGCCGAGCGCCTCACCGGGCTCGACGTGAAGCTCGTCGACGACGACGGCGCGCCGCGGGCGGAGCGGCGAATAGCCATGTGGAACCCGCCGCTCGTGGACGAGCGCTCGGGCGCGCGCGCCTCGGCCCTGTCCGAGGCCGCCGGGCTGTTGACGCAGCTGGTCGAGCAGGACGTGCGCACCATCTGCTTCCTCAAGTCGCGCCGCGGCGTCGAGCTGATCCAGCGCTTCACCCGGCTGCGGCTCGAGGACGCCGGCCGCCCGGACCTGGCCGCGCGGATCGCGCCCTACCGGGCCGGCTACACGCCCTCCCAGCGCCGCGAGATCGAGGCCAGGCTGGCGGAGGGCGACCTGCTGGCGGTCGTCGCCACCGACGCGCTCGAGCTCGGCATCGACGTCGGCGACCTCGACGCCGCCATCTGCGTCAACTTCCCGGGCACGGTGGCCAGCCTGCGCCAGATGTGGGGGCGCGCCGGGCGCCGCTCGACCGGCCTTGCGATGTACGTGGCGGGCGAGGACGCCCTCGACCAGTTCTTCTGCCGCCATCCCGACGAGTTCCTCGACCGGCCGGTCGAGCGGGCCATCCTCGATCACGAGTCGGAGGAGATCCTCCTCGCCCACCTGGCGGCCGCGGCCTACGAGCTGCCCCTGTCCGGCGAGGATGCCGACATCTTCGGGCCGCGCTGGGAGGACAGCGCGCAGCGGCTCGTCAAGCTCGGCCGGCTGCGCGAGCGCGGCGGCCGCTACCTGCCCCGCGGGCCGGGCTACCCGGCCGCGGAGATCGCGCTGCGCTCCGCCTCGGCGGACTCGGTCGCGATCGTCGACGCCGCCGGCGGCGAGGTGATCGGGTCGGTCGAATCGGCCCGCGCCCACTCGGCCGTCCATCCGGGTGCGGTCTACCTGCACCTCGGGAGCTCCTACGAGGTGGAGGACCTCGATCTGCGCAACCGGCGGGCGATCGTGCGCGGTTTCGACGGCGACTGGTACACGCAGCCGAAGAAGGAGTCCGAGACGTACATCGAGCAGGTTCGCGACCAGCGCGAGGTGGGCGGCGTAGACCTCTCCTTCGGGATCGTCTCCGTGACCGAGCAGGTGGTCGCGTACCAGAAGAAGCGCATCGTCGACCACGAGGTGCTCGATCTCCTGACCGTCGACCTGCCCGAGCAGGAGTTCGTGACCCAGGCCCTCTGGTACGAGCTGCCCGACACCCTGCTCCGCGAAGAGTTCCCGCTCGACGCCCTCCAGGGCGCCATCCACGCCGCCGAGCACGGGCAGATCGCCGTGATCCCCCTGCTCGCGATGTGCGACCGCTGGGACGTCGGCGGGCTCTCCACCGCGTTCCACCACCAGACCGGCCGGCCGACGATCTTCATCTACGACGGTCATCCCGGCGGCATCGGGATCACGCGCCTCGGCTTCACGCTGTTCGAGGAGCTCGTGGCGGACGCTCTTCGGCTGATCTCCGAGTGCCAATGCGAGGCCGGCTGCCCCTCCTGCGTCCAGTCGCCCAAGTGCGGCAACCTCAACGAGCCGCTCAACAAGCGCGGAGCGGTGGAGCTCCTGACCAGGATTCACACGGGCTAGTCCGCAAGAACCGTTGCAGGGAGGAGGACCTCGCTCCGGGCCCTCAAGCCGCGGGTTGTGCGACCGAAGCTATGTCTGCGGTGCGAAGACTCGCGTTCCTCCTCGCCGCGACGCTCGTCGTTGCCGCCCTCCCCTCCATGGCACTGGCCTCCGGTGGGGAGGGCGGCGCGGCCGCGCCCCCGGCCGGTGGCGGCGGAGGCGGCGCCCTCTACGCGCCGCACCTGCGGGGGCCGGCGAAGCCGAAGCGTCACAAGCGGAGGCGGCGGCACCGCAAGCGCGGCCGCGGCCCGCTGCTCGCCAGCTTCCGCCTGACCAGGGCTCGCCTGTTCCTCTTCGGCCGGCCCGCGCGGGTGAGCTTCCGGATCGACTCCCGCAGCCGGACCGTCAACGTGCGGCTATACCTGGCGGCGGGCCGGCGGCGGCAAGCCGGTCAGCACCATCCGCCTCGGCGCCCGACGCACGGGCGTCGGCCAGTCGTACCTGCTGACCGGTCGCGAGAACGGCGTCTTGCCCCAAGGCAGCTACGAACTCCGAATCGCGGCGCGCGACGCCCGCGGCCGCGGGCTGCGCCGGTCGGCTTCCTCGAGCAGCGTCGCCGAGCTCGGCTTCTTCCACCATCGCTTCCCACTGGCCGGGCCTTTCTCCTACGGCGGGCCCGATGCGCGCTTCGGGGCGCGGCGCAAGGGACACCGCCACCAGGGCCAGGACCTGCTGGCCGCGTCGGGAACGCCGATCGTGGCGCCTCGCGGCGGGACGATCACCACGGTCGCCTACCAGCGCCGCGGCGCCGGCAACTACGCCGTGCTCGACGGGGCCGGTGAGACCCGCGACTACGTCTTCATGCACATGAAGACCGGCACGGTCGTGGCCCACGAGGGCCAGCACGTCCGCACCGGCCAGCGGATCGGCGAGGTCGGCGCGACGGGTGACGCGGAGGGGCCGCACCTCCACTTCGAGGTCTGGGCGGGCCCCTGGTATGCCGGCGGCCACCCGATCGACCCCCTGCCCCTGCTGAGGGCCTGGGACCGCTGGTCATAGCCGGCCAGTTGCGCTGAGCCGCGCTCAAGCAGGGCGCCGAGCACGTCGATCCCGCTAGTGGAATGCGAAAGTCGCGACTCCTCATCGCGCTCGCGCTCGCCATCTGCGCCAGCGCCCTGCCCGCGCCCGCGGCGCACGCTTCCGATCCCGGGCCCGCCCTGCGGCGGTCCATGTTCGGCCTCACGGGCTGGTCGTTCCCCAGCCGGCACGAGGTGTCCCCACTCACCCGCCGCGGCCTGCGCTCCTGGCGCACGACGCTCAGCTGGACCGACGTGGAGCGCGATCGCGGGCGTTACCAGTGGTCGGGCTTCGACCAGCTGGTGACCCGCCTCGTCTCCCGCCGGGTCAACCTCTTCTTCGTCCTCAACGGCTGCCCGACGTGGGCCTGCCACCGCCAGGGCTTCGGGCCTCCGCGGACCCGCGCCGCACTCGGCGCCTGGGCTGCCTTCGCGGCCGCGGCGGCACGGCGCTACGGCTCGGGCGGCAGCTTCTGGCGCGAGCACCCGGGACTTCGCTACGCGCCTGTCCGCTACTGGCAGGTCATGAACGAGGTGAACGGCTCGGACCAGTGGCCGAGCCCGAGCCCGGCCGGCTACGCCGAGCTCCTGAAGCTGACGGCCGCGGCGATCAGGCGCGCCGACCCGAGCTCGCGGATCGTGCTCGCGGGGCTCGGCGAGAAGATGACCGTGTGGCTGCGCGACTACCTGCCGCGGCTCTACGCCCAGCCTGGTTTCGCGAGCGACTTCGACGTCATGGCGCCCGAGGGCTACGCGCCGCGGCCACGCGACGTGGCCCGGATCATGCGGACGACGCGGCGGATCATGCGCCGCTACGGCGACTCGGCGAAGCCGGTATGGATCACCGAGATGAGCTGGTCGACCGGCGGCGGCCGTCACGCCTTCATCACCACCCCGGCCGGCCAGGCGAAGAACCTGCGCCGCGCCTACGACCTGCTGCTGTCGTGCCGCGCGCGCTGGAACCTCCAGCGGGTCTACTGGTTCTCCTTCCGCGACCGGCCGGTGCCGGCGGGGGAGCCGGACTTCTGGGGGAACCACAACGGCCTGATGACCTTCGCCGATCGCTGGAAGCCGGCGATGCGCACCTTCCTCGACTACGTGCGCCGCCACCTCCCCCGCGGCCATCGCACGAGCTGCCGCGCCGCGGCCTCCGCCGCCCGCGCGAAGCCGTAGATCGGCGCCTGCCGCGGGACAGCCGAACGACCGCTGGGTAGGGGTCCGCGCCCGTCGGCGACGGGGGCATGTCGCATTAACCCCCGTAGGCAAGTGGTCCTTCTCTGTATAAGCAGGTTCAGCCGAGCAACGCCACGACGACGGCGACAGCCGTGAGTACGGCGATCAGGACCGTGAGCGTGAGCATCCAGCGGTCGGTCTTCTTTTGGCTCGCTACAAGCTCTTGCAGGAGCCGTCGGACCTCTGGATCGGGCTGACCTGGGTTGCTGATCGCCACGGCTCAGGAAGGCTAGTCCGGCTAGCCGACGCTCAGTCTCTCGGCGGCCTCATAGCCTCTGCGTTCGGCAGGGCCATGTCCGTTCCTGTCTCTTGCAACTGTATGACAGTCGCACCGGACGAACCTGGCCTTTGGGGGCAAAACGCGGGGTTTGAAGGTCATGGTCTTGGAGTTCTTCTGCGGTTCTGATGGGTTTGTGCTCGCTTCTACAGTCATGACCCACTTGCCAACCCCCGTATAGCGCGGCTAACGCGACATGCCCCTCAGTTGCGCCGGCTCGCCGGGTTTCCTACCCAGCCGTCGTGCGTCCCAGGTCCGGATGACCTCCGTGTCCACACCATCGCAACCGCGGGATCGGCTGCGGTCAGCGGTGCGCCACTCGCCACGTGTGGCGCATGCCCATGAAGGCGGCGGCAAGGACGGCGCCCTACAGGGTGATTCGTGCGAAGCGGCCCACGGTTCGGGCCTACTCGCGCTAGTCGAACTTCAGCTCGAGCGAGCCCTTCATGCCGCTCGTCGTCGTCTTGACCGAGCCGGTCAGGTCGCCGAGCGGGCGGGTCGAGAGCCCACCGGAGAGTGAGAGCAGCGGGCCGAGCTGGCGCCGTATCGAGTTGGCCAGCTTCTCCGCGTCGGCGCTCAGGACCAGCGACCCCTTGGCGCCGGAGACGGCGG
>JBJMLJ010000540.1:0-2221 GCA_045805365.1 Thermoleophilaceae bacterium | reverse complement strand
GTTCCTCACGGCGTCCTCGATCACCAGGAGCGGGGCGGGCCGGCCGGGAACGGCGGCAGTGGAGATGACGGCGTCGACCTTGCCGATCTCCTCGGCCAGCAGCTCGCGCTGGCGCTGCTGCTCTTCGTCCGTGAGCTGCCTCGCGTAGCCGCCGGCGGCCTCGGCGTCCTCCAGGCCCAGGTCGAGCTCGAGGAAGCGGGCCCCGAGCGACTCGATCTGCTCCTTTACCGCCGCCCGCACGTCGAAGGCCTGGACGACGGCGCCGAGGCGGCGGGCCGTGGCGATCGCCTGGAGGCCGGCCACGCCGGCGCCGAGGACCATGACCGTCGCGGGCCGGACGGTCCCGGCCGCCGTGGTGAGCATCGGGAAGAAGCGGCCCAGCTCCTGGGCCGCGATGAGGGCGGCGCGGTAGCCCGCCACCGTGGCCTGCGAGGAGAGCGCGTCCATCGACTGCGCCCGCGTGATCCGCGGGATCGCCTCCATCGCGAAGCTCGTGATCCCGGCGTCCGCCAGCGCCCGGACCGTGTCGGCGGCCGTCAGCGGCTGGATGAAGCCGACGAGGACCGTCCCCTGGGACAGGCGCCCGATCTCCTCGGCGGTCGGCGGCGCCACCTTGGCCACCACCTCGCCGGACCAGCCGTCGCCGATCGAGGCGCCGGCGTCCGTGTACTCGGCATCCGGGTGATGGGCGCCCTCGCCGGCGCCGGATTCGACCACCACGTCGTGGCCGCCCGGCCCCGTCAGGCGCTGGGCGACCTCGGGCACGAGCGCGACTCGCTGCTCCCCTGGGGAGCTCTCTTTCGGCACTGAGATCTTCATCCGGCGGCGGTTCCCCGCGGAAGAGGGGCGCGAAAGGCTAGCCGAGCGGCGACCGGACCGCAGCCACACCGCCGGCCACCGCTCGTATGGCTCTGTGAGCGTGTTCGTGAGTTGACGAGTTCGGATGATTTGGCCACCCGGCCAGGAAGCTACACTCGAACGCGAGGCTCGCCGCAGGAATGAGCGACAAGACTCTGGAGAAGAAGGACCGCGTAGTCGTACGCTTCGCCGGCGACTCCGGTGACGGCATGCAGCTCGTCGGGAGCCGCTTCACGGACGAGACCGCGGTGGCCGGAAACGACCTGGCCACCCTCCCGGACTTTCCGGCGGAGATTCGCGCCCCGGCCGGAACGCCGCACGGCGTCTCCGCCTTTCAGATCCACTTCGCCTCGCGCGACATCCTCACCCCGGGCGACCACCCCAACGTCCTGGTGGCGATGAACCCGGCGGCCCTGATCACCCAGGTGGGCTCGCTCGAGCGCGGCGGCACGGTGATCGTCAACGAGGACGGCTTCACCGAGCCCAACCTGAAGAAGGCCGGCTACGAGTCGAACCCGCTCGAGGACGACTCGCTGGAGGACTACCAGCTCTTCCGCGTGCCGATGACCAGCATGACCGTGCGCGCCACCGAGGACATCGAGGGCATCAGCGCGCGCGACGCGGCTCGCTGCAAGAACCTCTTCGCCCTCGGCCTCGTCTCCTGGATGTACGGGCGGCCCACCGACCCGACCATCAACTGGGTGGAGAAGAAGTTCGAGGACACGCCGCCCGTGCGCGACGCCAACCTGGCCGCCTTCCGCGCGGGGTACAACTTCGGCGAGACGGCCGAGCTGCTGGCCGTCCACTACGAGATCGAGCCGGCACCGGCGCCTCCGGGGACGTATCGCAACATCAACGGCACCCAGGCGCTGGCGATGGGGCTGATCGCCGCCAGCGTCAAGAGCGGGCTTCAGCTCTTCTACGCGAGCTACCCGATCACGCCCGCCTCGGAGCTCCTCCACACGCTCTCGCGCAACAAGCGCTTCGGCGTGCGGACTATCCAGGCCGAGGACGAGATCGCCGCCGCCAACATGGCGCTCGGCGCCGCCTTCGGCGGCCAGCTCGGCGTGACCGCCACCAGCGGGCCGGGCATGGACCTCAAGTCCGAGACGGTCGGGCTGGCTGTGGCGCTCGAGCTCCCGATGGTGATCATCGACGTGCAGCGCGCCGGGCCGTCGACCGGCATGCCGACCAAGACCGAGGCCGCCGACCTGCTGATGGCGCTCTACGGCCGCCACGGGGAGTCGCCGCTTCCGATCATCGCCTCGCGCACGCCGGGCCAGTGCTTCGACGCCGGGCTCGAGGCGGTCCGCCTGGCCGTGAAGTACCGGACCCCGGTGATCCTGCTCTCCGACACCTTCCT
>JBJMLJ010000539.1:0-5374 GCA_045805365.1 Thermoleophilaceae bacterium | reverse complement strand
GGTGCTCCTCGGGTCGGCGATCACGCAGTCGATAGGCGGGTTCTTCACTGTCGGCGCGCTCTACTACCTGTTCCGGGCCACGAGGCACCGGCGCGAGGAGCTGCCCGGGATCGTGCGCTGGATCCTCGTGATCGCGCCCGTCCTCACCGCGGTCACGCTGGTCGTCGGCTGGGTCGAGCTCAAGCACGCCTCGGATAAGTACGCAGGCCCGGCGGCAGTGGCCGGCAAGCCGCGCTCGAAGCTGACGAGCGACGAGCAGAGCAACCTCAACGACTACTGTCGCAAGCACGCCCACGGGTCCGGTGTCGCCGCCTGCCGCAGGACTTATCGCGCTCGCGAGGAGGTCGCCAAGAAGCTGATCAAGGACAACCAGAGCGCGGCCGTGGCCGGCGTCGGCGAGGCCGGTGTGATCGCCATGGCATTCGCCTTCGTGATGATCGCCCTCAACGCCATGCGCGCAGGACTGATCAGCCGCTTCATGGGCATCCTCGGGATCATCGTCGGGGCGCTGATCGTGTTGCCGCTGCTGCCGCAGGGCGTGCCGATCGTCCAGGTCTTCTGGCTCGGCGGTCTGGCGATGCTGTTCCTGGGCGTCTGGCCCGGCGGAGGCCGCGGACCGGCCTGGGAGACCGGGGAGGCGACACCCTGGCCCACCCCGCAGCAGCGCGCCGGCCTACCGGAGCGGGGACGGGGGCGCGGTCGTCCGGAGCCCGAGCCCGAGCCCGAGCCCGCCGAGGTCGAGGAGGAGCCGGCCAAGCCGCACCCCGCCTCGAAGAAGCGCAAGCGCAAGCGCCGGCGCTGAAGGAATAGTCCGGGTGCTCGCGCGATCGGCGATCGCGCTGCGCTCCTCCTTAGGCGATCGCCGGCGCCTCCGGCAGGCGCTCGAGCGCGGCGTTCATGTCGTCCTCGGAGAACTCGGGGTCCTCGAGCTCGCCGGCCAGGTAGGCCTCGTAGGCCGACATATCGAAGTGGCCGTGCCCGCTCAGGTTGAACAGGATCACGCGCTCCTCGCCGGCGGCGTCGGCGACCTCGGCCTCCTCGGCCACCGCCCGGATCGCGTGCGCTGGCTCGGGACCCGGCAGGATCCCCTCGCAGCGGGCGAAGCGGACCGCGGCGGCGAAGGTCTCGTTCTGCCGGTATGCGCGCGGCTCGATCACGCCCGCCTTGACCAGGCCGCAGAGGATCGGCGAGTCGCCGTGATAGCGCAGGCCGCCGGCGTGGACGGGGGGCGGCACGAAGTCGTGGCCGAGCGTGTACATCGGCAATAGAGGCGTCATGCCGACGGTGTCGCCGAAGTCGTAGCGGTAGGCGCCGCGGGTCAGCGTCGGGCAGGCCGCGGGCTCGGCGGCGACGAAGCGCGTCTTGGCCTCGCCGCGCAGCACGCGCCGCACGTAGGGGAAGGACACGCCGGCGAAGTTCGAGCCGCCGCCGACGCAGCCCACGACCACGTCGGGCTCCTCCGGGATCTGGGCCATCGCCTCTTGTCCGATCACCGTCTGATGCAGGCAGACGTGGTTCAGGACGGAGCCGAGCGCGTAGTTCGACTCGTCGTTTCCCGCGGCCACCTCGACGGCCTCGGAGATCGCGATCCCGAGCGAGCCGGTGGGATGACCGGACTGGGCGCGGCCAGCGTCGGTCGTGTCGCTCGGCGACCGGATGACGCTGGCGCCCCAGGTCTCCATCATCGAGCGCCGGTAGGGCTTCTGGTCGTAGCTGACGCCGACCATGTAGATCAGGCACTCGAGGTCGAAGAAGCGGCACGCCAGCGCGAGCGCCGAGCCCCACTGGCCGGCGCCGGTCTCGGTGACGAGCCGGCGCACCCCGGCCTGCTGGTTGGCGTAGGCCTGGGCGACCGCGCTGTTCGGCTTGTGCGAGCCGGCGGGCGAGACGCCCTCGTACTTGTAGTAGATGTGGGCGCGGGTCCCGAGCTCGCGCTCGAAGCGCCGCGCGCGGTAGAGAGGGGTGGGCCGCCAGAGCTTGTAGACCTCGCGCACCGGCTCCGGGATCTCGACCTCGGTCTCCGGCGAGACCTCCTGCTCGATCAGCGACATCGGGAAGATCGGCGTCAGGTCGGGCGGGCCGGCCGGCTCCATGGTCGCCGGGTTCAGCGGCGGCACCGGATCCCCCGGCAGATCGGGCAGCAGGTTGACCCAGTGGGTCGGGATGTCCGACTCGGAGAGGAGGTACTTGGTGGGCTCGTCGCTCATCGCGGCGGACCCTACTCGGCCCCCGCGGCCGCCGCTATCTCTCGATAGGCGACCGCCGGGTCCGGCTTGCCGAAGATCGACGAGCCGGCCACGAACAGCGTCGCGCCCGCCTCCGCGACCGGTCCGGCGGTCTCGGCGTCGATGCCGCCGTCGACCTGGATCGGCATCCCCTCGGGCAGCAGCTCGCGCAGCCGTGCGACCTTGGCCGTCGAGGTCTCGATGTAGGGCTGGCCGCCCCAGCCCGGGTTGACGGTCATGCAGAGCAGGTGGTCGTACATGCCGGCCAGCCCCACGACCGGCTCCGGCGGTGTGCCGGGATTGATCACGAGGCCCGCGTGAAGGCCGAGGTCGTCGATGAGCTTGAGCGCATAGTGGATGTTGGGCGTGGCCTCCCAGTGCACCGCGATCGAGTCGGCGCCCGCCTCGGCGAACGTCTCGATACGGCGCTCGGGGCGCTCCACCATCAGGTGTACGTCGAGCAGCCCGCCCGCCTCGTGGACCTGGTCGCGCAGCGCCTTGACGATCAGGTCGCCGATCGAGATCGGCGGGACGAAGTGGCCGTCCATGACGTCGACGTGGATGACCCGGGCGCCGGCGCCCATGACGGCCTCGACCTGCTCGCCGAGCCGGGTGAAGTCGGCGGCGAGTATCGAGGGGGCGATCCGCGTCGCCTGCATGAGCTCTGCGGCTGGCAAGGCGAGGCGACGCTACCGCACGAGGAGGTCCGGGGGGCGGCGTCCTGCCGCCCCCCGGGGGAACCGCTCCAGGAGGAGCGCAGCCCGATCGTCGATCGGGCGAGCACCGGACTCCTCTTACTTCTGCTTGGAGTCGTCCTTGGGCGACTCGGTCGCGTTCTCCGGCGAATCCGACTCGTGCGAGTTGCGCGTGACGTGCTCGCACGACCCGTTCGGGTTCGACGAAGTGGCATCGGTGATCACGTCGTAGATGTCGGCGAAGACGCGGTCGTTGCCGTCGCCGCACGTGATGTGATCGACCTCGCCGTCGTCGGTATGGAAGCGATCGTTCCCGTTGCCGCCGACCAGCGTGTCGCCGATCGGGTCGCCGGGCCCGGTGACGTCGCCCTTGGCGAGCGCCCACAGGTTGTCGTTTCCGTTGCCGCCGTACGACGTGTCCACGCCCCGGTTGGCGAAGATCAGGTCGTTTCCGTTGCCTCCGTACTGCGTGTCGTCGCCCTGGCCGCCCGACATCTTGTCGTTGCCGGCGCCGCCGACGGACAGGTCGTCACCATCGCCTCCGTGGATGCGATCGCCGCGACCGACTCCTATGCGCCGCGAGGGCGTCACGACGAAGTCGCCGTACAGCCTGTCCTTGCCCGGACCGCCGAACACGCTGTCGTGGCCGGCGCCGCCCACGACGAGGTCGTCGCCCTGGTTGCCGGCGACGAAGTCGCGGCCGCGGCCGCCAAACACCTGGTCGTCGCCCTTGTTGCCGAACAGGAAATCGCCTCGATGACCAGGCGCCCCGCCGCTGCCGCCGCGGATCACGTCCGCGTCGTCGCCGCCGAGGACCAGGTCGCGGCCCTGGTTCCCGTTCAGCTTGTCGTCCCCCTTGCCGCCCCGGATCAGGTCGTTCCCGCGCCCGCCGCTGACGGTGTCGTTTCCGTCGCCGGCGTTGGCCCGGTCGCGGCCCCTGCCGAGGGCGACCGTGTCGTTACCGCCAAGAGCTCGCACGCGATCGTTTCCCGCAAGAGCCTTGATCGAGTCATCGCTCGGGGTCCCCGTCAGCTTGTCCCTGTGGGGTGTCCCGACGATGGTTGCCGCCATGGCGACCGCCGCGACAATCAGCGAAACCGCCGCGCCGGCCGTCAGGGTCAGCAAAATCGTGTTGCTACGCTGCCTCAAGGGGCATCCTCCTTGGTCGGTGGGTGCCCCTTTAACCGCTTTGGGTTCCGGGAGTTGCGCCGTTCCTAAAGACAAGCTCACGCTGCTCGCGATGGTGCTCGTGACGGCGGCCGCCGGGCCCGCGCCGGCGACCGCTGGCCCGGTGACGCGCTTCGCCGAAGGCCAGCTCATTCGCACCGATCGCGAGGTTCGGCAGGCCCGCTACCCGGACTTCACGACCGGGTCGGGAGCCTGGCACTCGAAGGCATCACCGTCGTGGACGAACGGCTTCTTCGCCGGCTCGCTGTGGCTCGCGTACGAGCGAACCGGGGACCGCGCCTGGCGCCGGCGCGCGGCCCGCCGCCAGGCGCCGCTGGCGCGCCAGCGCCCCGGCGTCGCGGCACACGATCTCGGCTTCATCATGCTCACCTCGTACGGCAACGGCTGGCGCCTGACGCACCGGAGCCGCTACCGCCGCGTGCTGCTGCACGCGGCCGGGACCCTCGCCTCGCTCTACAGCGCCAAGGTCGGAGCGATCCGCTCGTGGGGCAGGCACCGGCGCCGCTTCACGTCGATCGTCGACGACCTGATGAACATCCAGCTGCTCTTCTGGGCAGCGCGCCACGGTGGGCCCCGGACCTGGACCCGCATCGCCCACCGCGACGCCATCACGGCGCTTCGCAACCAGGTCCGCTCGGACGGCAGCACCTACCAGATCGCCGACTACGACTCGCGCACCGGCAGCCTGATCGGCCATCGCTCGAAGCAGGGCCTGAGCGTTCGCTCCACGTGGGCGAGGGGACAGGGCTGGGCCATCTACGGATTGAGCGCGGCCTACCGCCGTACGCATGACCGGCGCCTGCTTCGCGGAGCCCGCCGCGTGGCCCGCTGGTGGCTGGCCCACGTCCCGGCTGACGGCGTCCCGCCCTGGGACTTCTCGGCGGCGGCAGGGTCCCCGCGCGACAGCTCCGCCGCCGCCGTCGCGGCCTGTGGCCTGTTCGAGCTGGCGCGGGCCGAGCGCAGCCGGTCGGCCGCGCGCCGCTACCGGCGAGCCGCGCTGGAGGCTCTGCGCTCGCTGGCATCCGGCCGCTACCTCGCCACCGCCTCCCGCGCGTATTCGATCCTGCTGCACGGCACCGCCAACCGGCCCGCCGGCAACGCCGACACCGGCCTTTCCTACGGCGACTACTACTTCCTCGAGGGCCTGCGGCGCGCCCGGCTCGACCCCTGACCCGCTCAGCAGAGGACGATGCGGAGCGGGCCATCCTCCGGGGCTCTGAGGCTGAATGCCCCCATCGTCAGCGTCGCGTCCGACACCGACGGGCG
>JBJMLJ010000538.1:0-2733 GCA_045805365.1 Thermoleophilaceae bacterium | reverse complement strand
TGCGCGAGAAGCGGAAGGCCGCCAGGAAGCGCGCCGCGCAGCCGAGCGTTCCGCCCCAGCTTCAGCAGATCGCCCAGTGCGAGTCGCACGGCGACCCGCACGCGATCGGCGGTGGAGGCACCTACCGCGGCAAGTACCAGTTCGACATGGGCACCTGGGCCTCGGTCGGCGGCCACGGCGATCCGGCCGCCGCCCCGGAGGCCGAGCAGGACAAGCGCGCCGCGATCCTCTACTCGAGGACCGGCCCGAGCCAGTGGCCCGTCTGCGGCGCCTAGCCCCTAGCTCCTGACCACCTGGCTGCCTGGCACGATGTCGTCCTCGCCGCTGTCGTCCCAGCGCACCCAGGCCTTGTGGCCGCCGTCGTAGTCGGGCGCCCAGAGGACCAGCGTCGCCGGCTTGTCCCAGACCGTGCAGCGGTCCGCGGACTCCTCGTCGAGCCCGCGCCAAATGCGGACGAAGGCGTTCTGCTCGTACTCGTCGCCGATCGTGGTCGGGTCCGTGTGTCCCGGACGCACCGTGGTCTCCGGCGGCAGCTCGAGCAGCACGTCCATGATCGAGCGGCGCAGGTCCTCGAAGCCCGTCGAGCCCGGAGCCTTGACGCCGCCGACGGAGCCCTTGAAGAGCGTGTCGCCCGTGAAGACCTCAGCGCCGTTCACCACCAGTGAGAGCATCCCGCCCGTGTGACCGGGCGTGTGCAGCGGCTCGATCTCCAGCCCGCCGAACGTGAGCCTCTCCCCCGGCTCGATCGTCCGGTCGACGTCGAGCAGCTGCTCGGCCTCGAGCGGATGGGCCAGGATCTCGACGCCAAGCTTCTCCTTGAAGACGTGGTTCTCGGCGACGTGGTCCTGATGGTGGTGCGTCAGCAGGAGATGGCCGACGTCGAGGTCGTTGCTCTCGATCGCCTCGATCAGCGGCTCGGGCGGCGCCCCCGAGTCAATCAGGATGCCGGTGCCGCCCGGCTCGTCCGCCACCAGGTAGGCGTTCGACAGCCACTCGGGGTGCATGGAGCGCTCGACGATCACGCCCCGCGAGAATAGTCCCGTGGACGACCTGAGAGCCGCCTTCCCCGTCCTCGAACGGCTGAGCTACCTGAACGCCGGCACGAACGGGCCCGTCCCCCGGGCGGCGGCCGAGGCCGTGGCCGAGGAGGTCGAGGCGGAGCTCGAGTCCGGCAGGGCCGACAAGGCCTTCTTCGACGAACGGGTGATCGCCCGGCTCGACGAGCTCCGGCGACGCGTCGCGAGGCTGCTCGGCTGCGAGCCGACAGAGCTCGCGCTCACCGACTCGACGACCGGCGGCGTGAACGCCGTCCTCTCGATGCTCGAGCTCGGGCCAGGCGACGAGGTGCTCACGAGCGACGAGGAGCACCCCGGTGTGCTGGCGCCGCTCGGGGCCGGCAGGAGGCGGCGCGGCTTCGACGTGCGGGCCGTGCCCTTCGACGAGCTGCCCGGCGAGGTCGGGCCGCGCACCCGTCTGGTCGCGGTCTCGCACGTCTCCTGGATCACCGGCCGGGTGCTCGACGCCGCGGCGATAGACGCTCCCCTCCTGCTCGACGGCGCACAGGGACTCGGCGCGGTGCCGGTCGACGTCCGCGCACTCGGCTGCGACTTCTATGCCGCGTCCGGGCAGAAGTGGCTCTGTGGCCCGAACGGCCTCGGCTACCTCTACGTTCGCGCTGAGCGGGTCCGCGAGCTGGTGCCGGCCTGGCCGGGCTACGGCTCGCTCGCCGAGACCGCGCGCCCGCTCGAGCTGAAGCTCCACGACGACGCGCGGCGCTTCGACTCCGGGCTGGTCGCCCCGCACAACGCCGCCTGGGCGCTGGCCGCGCTGGACGTCCTCCTGGGCGCGGGGATGGCCGAGGTGCACGCGCGGGCGGCGCAGCTGGCCGATTCGCTCGCATCGCGGCTCGCCGAGCGCGGCCTGACGGTCGCTCCCCGCGGTGCGTCGACGCTCGTCTCCTGGGAGTCGCCCGACCCCGAGGCCGACGCGACCAGCCTCCGCGAGCACGGGGTCGTGGTGCGGCACCTGCCCGGGCGGCCCTACGTGCGCGCATCCGTGGGCGCCTGGAGCAGCGAGGAGGAGCTCGAACGACTGCTGGACCTGGTGGCCTGAGCCGCGGTCCTACTTCTTGATCATGATCACGATGCCGTAGACCACGGCGGCGCCGACCACCGCCAGCGCCAGCGCGCAGACGACGCCGAAGATCGCCGCCTCGGCCGGGCGGCCGGAGCGGTTCAGGTCGACGGCGCGCGCGCCACCCAGGATCGCGAACGAGTACGCCGCGGTTACCCCGATGCCCGCGATCAGCGAGACCCAGACCACCTGGAGCAGGTCGTGGACGCTCACGATCTCCGCGATCGGAGCCATCAGCCTGTCTCCGACGCCGTGACCGCCGGGCCGCGCGCGGCGCGGCGCGCGAAGAGCAGCCCCGACCCGACGAGAATGAGCCCGGAGACGACGACCGGGCCGACGGCGCCGGTACCGAATATCCGCGTCAGGCCGTAGGTGAGCGCTCCGATCAAGGCCGCGGCCGGCAGCGTGAGCACCCATGCCACGACGATGTTGCCCGCGACCCCCCAGCGGACGGCCGACAGCCGCTTCGCGGCGCCGGAGCCGATCACCGCGCCCGTGATCGTGTGCGTCGTCGAAAGCGGGAACCCCACGTGCGACGAGGCGAGGATCACCGACGCTCCTGCTCCCTGGGCCGCGAATCCCTGGGCGGTGTCCATCTTG
>JBJMLJ010000537.1:0-3049 GCA_045805365.1 Thermoleophilaceae bacterium | reverse complement strand
GTAGTCGGCCTCGGAGGTCATCCCGTTCTGGAGCCGCCGGGCGATCGGGCTGTAGAAGGGGAAGCCCCAGTAGATGACCCGCTCGACGGAGAAGCCGGCGGCCTCCACCTTGGACTCGAGCTCGCCTCGCCGGTAGTTGCGCACGTGCCCCATCTGCTCCTCCCAGGGGCGGTAACGCTGGAAGTCGCCGGCGATCGTCGTTACGAGGAGCCAGCGGCTCGCCATCGCACGCATGTTCTCGAGCGCGGCCACGTCGTCCGGCAGGTGCTCGAGGACGAGCGAGCTGAAGACGAGCTCCCAGGTGCCGTCGAGGCGGGAGGCTTGGATGTCACAGAGCTCGAAGTCGGCGTCGAAGGCCTCGCGGGCGCGCCGGAGTGCCTCCTCGGAGATGTCGAGCCCGGCCACGCGCACAGCGCTCCCCTCGGGCCGCAGCAGAGGCAGGTTATGGCCCGCTCCGCAGCCCACCTCCAGCGCGCTGGAGTAGTCGAGTCCAGCGAGGATGCGCCTCAGCATCCGGCGCATGTGCCGGTGCGTCGGGCCGACGTCCTGCATGTCGCCGTAGACGTCCTTCCAGACGTCGTCGTACGAGACCGGGGCTGTCGCGTCCTGGGCCATAGGTCCTACCTCCGCCCGGGCGAAGATACTTGCTCCGTAGGGCCGGCGCGCCGCTCTGAACCGGCATTCCCAGCCCAGGCCCCCGGCTACACTGGCGCCTCGTGACGCAGGCGGAGCCGGCGACCGGAGGGGAGCAGAGGGACGCGATGGCCGCAGGGGACACGCGCCACGAGCGCATCGACCTGAAGGGCCGCTCGCTCAGGTCGTTCGCGGCCCGTGGGACCGTGATCAACACGGTCTTCCTGGTCGGCCTCAGCGTCCTCGGGCTGATCAAGGGCTTCGTGCTGGCCGCGTTCCTGACACGCGCCGACTACGGCATCTGGGGGCTCACCGCGGTCGCCTTCGCGACGCTCGTGTGGCTCAAGCAGGTCGGCGTCGGCGACAAGTTCATCCAGCAGGACGAGCCCGACCAGGAGCTCGCGTTCCAGAAGGCCTTCACGCTCGAGGTCCTGTTCACGCTCGCCTTCTTCGTGGTTGTCATCCCCTTGGTTCCGCTGTTCGCCCTGATCTACGGCGAGCCGAAGATCATCGCGCCGGCCTTCGTCTTCCTCCTTGCTCTGTCCGCCGGCGTGCTTCAGGCGCCTACCTGGGTCTTCTATCGGCGGATGGAGTTCGTGCGCCAGCGCACGCTGCAATCGATCGATCCCGTGGTGGGCTTCGTCGTCTCCGTCGTGCTCGCGGCACTGGGAGCCGGCTACTGGGCACTCTTCATCGGCGTCGTTGCGGGCACCTGGGCGTCGGCTATCGCCGCGGTCTCGCAGTCCCCCTACAAGCTTCGCTGGCGCTTCGACCGCTCGACGCTGCGGAGCTACGCGAGCTTCTCGTGGCCGCTGTTCGTCATGAACGGCTCCAGCCTCGTCATCGCGCAGAGCGCCGTCATCGCGACGCAGCATCGTCTCGGCCTTGCGGCAACAGGAGCGGTCAGCCTCGCGCAGAGCGTCACGCTCTTCACGCAACGGGTCGACTGGCTCGTGACGGGCACGATCTACCCCGCGGTCTGCGCGGTCAAGGACCGGCTCGACCTGCTCTTCGAGTCGTTCGTCAAGTCGAACCGGTTGGCACTGATGTGGGCGGTTCCCTTCGGCACGGGCCTGGCATTGTTCGGCGGGGACCTCGTCAGCTTCGGGATAGGCGAGCGCTGGAGGGCGGCCGTGCCGCTCTTCACCGCATTCGGACTGACGGCCGCGATCGGGCACATCGGCTTCAACTGGGACGCCTACTTCCGCTCCCGGGGCGAGACGCGGCCGCTCGCGGTCGCCACGGTGGCGGCGATGATCGCCTTTCTCGCCATCGGCCTCCCGCTTCTCTTCCTGTTCGGTCTGACGGGCCTGGCGATTGGCGTCGCCGTCCAGACCCTGGCGCACATGGCCTGCCGCGCCTACTACCTGCAGCGGCTGTTCGACGGCTTCGCCTTCCTGCGCCATGCGATGCGCGCGGTGCTGCCGACGATCCCTGCCGCCGCGGTGGTGTTGATGGCGAGGCTCATCGAGGGCGATGCCCATCGCACCGCGGCGATCGCCGCCGGCGAGCTCGTGGCGTACGTCGCTGTCACCGCCCTCGCCACCTGGTACTTCGAGGGTCGGCTCCTGCGCGAGATGGCCGGATATCTACGGGGCAGCCCGGGCGCGGGGGTGTTCGCCGTCGCCGCCGATCCGGGAACAGCCGCCGGTCCGGCCTGATCACGGCCCACATGTCGTCGGGTGACTACCTCGTAGGGGTCGTGTTCTTCGCGGCCGTGTGGGGCTCCGCGGCTGCCGTCGCGAGCCTCGTCCTCCGCCGCAGGACGAGCCGGCTCCGCGGGGCCTACGCCGTGCTTGCCTGGGCTCTCCTCTTCCTGGGAGCGCTCCTCTCATTCCATCTCGTCCCCGGCATGCTGGGGATCCTGAGCCGCGGGACGGTGCTGGCGGCCGCGTTCGTCGGCGTGGTTGCAGCCCTTCGGATCCGCCCGGCCGAGGCCGGGGGCGAGGGCGAGGGCGAGGGGGTTGGGCCATACCCGGAGCCGTCGTGGCCGGAGGGAAAGGCAAGCCGTTGGCTCGCCTGGGGAGCGGTCGCCGTCGTGGCGATCGATGTGCTGGGCACGTTCGAGCAGCTGGCTACCCAGGCCCCCAGCCACGTCGACGCGCTGACCTTCGGCCTGCCGGGCGTCGCGCACTGGCTCCGGGAAGGCTCAATCTGGGATACCGGCTCCTTCCTGCGCCTGTTCCAGGTCCGGACCTACCCGAACAGCGGCGACCTGCTCACGCTTGCGTCGATACTGCCCTGGCGCAACGACGCCTTCGTTCGCTTCCCCGAGCCGGCGCTCGTGGCGATGACCGGGGTAGGCGTCTATGCCATCGGGCGCGAGCTCCGGGCGCCGTTCGGGTCGGCCGCGCTGCTCGCCGCCTTGTTGCTGTCGATCAAGACGTTGGCGCTGCCCGCGCTCGTCGACCTCAAG
>JBJMLJ010000536.1:0-3864 GCA_045805365.1 Thermoleophilaceae bacterium | reverse complement strand
TCGGCAAGCTCGGTGGTCATCTCCACCGAGGATACGAGCGCGTCAGACGAGTGCGCGGCCGACGCTCTCGGCCACGCAGCAGGGCTTCTCGTTGCCCTCGACCTCGAGCGTCCAGCGCTGGCTGATCTGGAACCAGCCGCCGCCCACGTCGTCGACCGAGAGCACCTCGACGCTCGCCCGGACCTTTGAGCCCGCCGGCACCGGCGCGGGGAAGCGCACCTTGTTCCAGCCGTAGTTGACCCCGAGCTTGAAGCCCGTCGACTCGAGCAGGCCGCGGCGGAAGCCGTCGATCATCGACAGGGTCAGATTGCCGTGCGCCACCGTGGTCCCGAACGGGCTCTCG
Organism: Thermoleophilaceae bacterium; assembly: GCA_045805365.1. GTDB lineage: Bacteria > Actinomycetota > Thermoleophilia > Solirubrobacterales > Thermoleophilaceae > DASXBA01. The sequence goes on along the minus strand of JBJMLJ010000536.1, from coordinate 3,521 downwards.
CTCTTGGCGCGCTCGACATCCACGTGGATCCACTGATCGTCGCCCGACAGGTCGGCGAAGGCGTCGATCATCTCCTGGCTCACCTCGCGCCAGTCGCCCGGCCCGACGATCTTCCCGACCAGCTCCTCGAGCTCGTCGATGCCGTTGACGGTCACCAGGTCGGCCATGGGCGGAGCGTATCGAGCTAGCGCTCGCCGAAAGCGGCTACGGAGACATCGTCGGCGGACACGATCTCCCTGCCGAACGGCCAGAGCGCGACAGGGACGAGCTTGACGTTGGCCCACGCGAGCGGCAGGCCGATGATCGTCACGGCCAGTGCCAGCGCGGTCACCAGGTGGCCGAGTGCGATCCACCAGCCGGCCAGGAGCAGCCAGAGGACGTTCGCGATCACCGAGCCTCCGCCGGCGGTCGGCTTCTTCACCACCGTCCGGCCGAAGGGCCACAGCGAGAAGCTGGCGAGCTTGAACGCCTGCACCCCGAAGGGGATAGTGACGATCAGGATGAACATCACGATCCCGGCGAGCGCGTAGCCGATCGCGAGCCACAATCCGGACAGCAGGAGCCAGATGATGTTGAGCAGCGTCCGCAGGCCCCCAGGCTAAACCGGCGCGGGCGCCGACTCCAGGCAGGATCATTCCCGGCCGCGTGCGCACGAAGATCTGGCTGAGCGTGGTCGCGGCGGCCCTCGCGCTGTTGCTCGCGGCGCCCGCATTCGGCCGCGACTACGGCGGCTTCCGGGACGTCCTGCCGGGCGGGCAGGGCGGGACGGTCAACGCCTTCGGCCTCGGCTCCTACGAGGCGAGCGGCGACCCGCCGTCGAGCTTCACGAACCAGCTGCCGCTCTACTCGGGCCTGCTCTATGCCTCGCCGCACCTCGCTCCCGCCGACCTCGACCGCTACTTCAAGGCGGAGTCGTTCGGGACTCCGGGGTCCGGCGCTCGGGCGGAGCACCCCAAGGCGGGCGTCACGATCGAGCGCGACTCCTACGACGTGCCGCACGTCTACGGCGCCACCCGCGCGGACACCGAGTGGGGCGCCGGCTACGCGGGAGCCGAGGACCGGCTCTTCTTCATGGACGTCCTGCGCCACACCGCCCGCGGCCGGCTCTCCGAGCTGATCGGACCGGGCGAGCACGACTCGACCCTCCAGATGGACGCGAACCAGCTGAAGCTCGCCGACTACTCCGAGGAGGAGCTCCAGCGCATGATCGACGAGGGCGCCGGCCGCGACGCCGAGGCGCGCCAGATCAAGGCGGACGCCGACAGCTACGTGGCCGGCGTGAACGCCTACATCTCGGCAGCCCGAACCAATCCGACCAAGCTGCCCGCCGAGTACGCGGCGCTCGGGAAGCTGCCGGCTCCATGGAAGGAGACCGACTCGGCCGCCGTGGCCTCGCTCATCGGAACGATGGTCGGGCTGGGCGGCGGCCACGAGGCGCAGGTATCACAGGTGCTCGAGGCCGCCGAGCGCCGCTTCGGCCGGAGGCGCGGGCAGGCCGTGTTCCGCGATCTCCGCCGCCGCGACGACCCCGAGGCCCCGGTTACGACAACCCGCCGCTGGCGCTTCGACCGCGCGGGACGCGTGAACCGCCAGGCGGTCGCGCTCCCGGACCTCGGCTCGATCCAGCCCCGGGACCCGGTCGTCTCGGGACGCTCCGCGTCCGACCGAGCCGCCGGCCCCGCCTGGCTCCGACGGCTCCAGAGCCGAGGCGTCTCCCTCGGCGGCCTCGGCCACTCGAACGCCCTGCTCGTGACCCGGCGCAGGAGCAGCTCCGGCCGCCCGCTCGCCGTGATGGGCCCGCAGGTCAGCTACTACTCGCCCGAGATCCTGATGGAGGAGGACCTGCACGGGCCCGGGATCGACGCCCGCGGCTCGGCGTTCCCGGGCGTGAACCAGTACGTCCTCATCGGGCGGGGCCCCGACTTCGCCTGGAGCGCGACGTCCAACGAGAGCGACAACGTCGACGAGTTCGTCGAGCGCCTCTGCGAGCCGGGCGGCTCGCGGCCGACGAGGGCCTCGACCCACTACGTCTACAAGGGCCGCTGCCGGCCGATGGTCGTGCGCGACAACGTCCTCCACTGGACGCCCGGGCCGAGCGACCTGGCAGACGACCCCGGCGCCCGGCCGCGCAGCTTCGACCTGCGCGTCGAGCGCAGCGTCCACGGCCCGATCCAGGCCACGGCCACCGTTCACGGACGGCCGGTGGCGATCGCCGCGGCGCGCTCGACGTACTTCCACGAGCTCGACGCGTCCGTCGCCTTCAAGCGCCTGACCGACGGCGAGGTGCACGACGCCTCCGACTTCCTCCACGCGATGGGCCGCGTGAACACCCTCTTCAACTGGTTCTACGTCGACGACCGCGACGTCGCCTGGCTCCAGTCCGGCTGGTTCCCGCGCCGGGCCCGCGGGACCGATCCCAGCCTGCCCACCTGGGGCACGGGCCGCTGGGACTGGCGCGGCTTCGATCCCGCGAGCTTCGACTCCCAGCGGCTCGGCTTCCGCCAGTTGCCGAAGCAGATCAACCCACGGCGCGGCTACTTCACCAACTGGAACACGAAGCCGGCCCACGGCTGGCGCTCGGCCGACGACCACTTCCAGTACGGCCCCGTCCACCGCTCGGACATGCTCGAGAAGCGGGTCCGGGCGGGGCTCCGCGGTCGCCGGAAGATGTCGCTGACCGATCTCGTGCGCGCGATGGAGGAAGCGGCCACGGTCGACCTCCGCGGCCAGGAGGTCTACCCCTGGATGCGGCGGGTGATCGGCAGGACGCGCGACCCGGCGGCGCGCCAGGCGCTGCGAATCCTCGACGCCTGGGTCCGGGGCGGCGCCCACCAGCGCGACCTGGATCGCTCGGGCAGCTTCGACGAGAGCCCGGCGGTCGCCCTGATGGCTGAGTGGTGGCCGCGGCTCGTCCGCGGAGCCTTCCAGCCCGCCCTCGGGCCGGCCCTGGTCGGCCGCATCGCGGACGTGATCCCCTTCCACGACGGACCCGACACCGACGGCGACGCCTACTTCACCGGCTGGTACGGGTACGTGGGCAAGGACATGCGGATGCTGCTCCGCCGGCGCGTGCGCGGCCGCTTCTCGCGGACCTACTGCGGCGGCACGCGGCGCCGCCGCGGCTCCCGGCGGCGCTGCCGGCGCGTGCTGTTGCGAACCCTCGACCAGGCCGCGGCAGCCGTTCGGGCCCGCTACCGCGTTGGGCGGCTCGCCGACGTCCGCGTGCCCTCGACCTGCGCGGTGGCCGACCCTCCCGCCTGCGCCCAGGACTACTTCACGGACGCGGGCGCCGTCTCGACGCCGCCGATGCCGCTGCAGAACCGCCCGACCTTCCAGCAGATCGCCGAGCCGCTCGGGCACCGGCCGCGCTGAGCGCTACTCGCAGATCGGTCCCTGGTCGAGTGGCCGCTCGCCGACGAGGCAGCGGAGGTCGGTCCCGGACGGATACTTGACGATGCAGATCCAGCGCCTGTCCCCGTGCTCGCGGCAGCTGATCGACTTCGGCTTCTCGCCGTTGGGCG
>JBJMLJ010000535.1:0-3649 GCA_045805365.1 Thermoleophilaceae bacterium | reverse complement strand
GCTCCACTACGACGGCGACCGCCTGCGCCTGATCGCCTGGCGCACGAGGAAGGCGGTCTACTGGATCTCGAACACGCTGCTTCAGTCCCTCTCCGAGCGGCAGATGATCGCCATCGCCCGCTCGTGCCGGAAGCTCTGACGGGGCGACCGCCCGACCCCTCGGTAGCCTCCGCGCCCTCATGCCCGAGAAGGAACCCATCGGAGTAATCGGCGTCGGCTGGGTCGGTCTCGTGACCGCCGCCTGCTTCGCCGAGCTCGGCCACGAGGTCTACGCCCGCGACATCGTCCCGGAGAAGGTCGAGTCGCTGAGCCGCGGTGAGGTCCGGATCCATGAGCCGGGGCTGCCGGAGCTCGTGGTGAAGAACGCCGAGCGGCTCCACTTCACGACCGACATGGACGAGGTTCTCCAGAACGCCCAGCTGCTGTTCTGCTGCGTGGACACTCCGCCGACCTACTCGGGCGACGCCGACCTGTCCCGCGTGGACGCAGTCATCGAGAGCCTCGGGGAGTCGAACGACCACGCGCTCGTGATGAAGAGCACGGTTCCCGTCGGCACGGGGCGCTCGATCAAGCGCCGCCGAAACGGGCTCGCCTACATCTCGAACCCCGAGTTCCTCAAGGAAGGCAGCGCCGTCGACGACTTCATGAAGCCCGATCGCGTCGTCGTCGGAGCGGACGACGACTCCGGCGGGTTCGCCGAGCGGGTCGAGGCGCTCTACCAGCCGCTCGTCGCGGAGATCGTGCGCACCGACATCGCCAGCGCGGAGATGATCAAGCTGGCCTCGAACGCGTTCCTCGCAACGAAGATCTCCTTCATCAACGAGATCGCGAATGTCTCCGAGGACCTTGGAGCCGACGTCGAGGAGGTAGCCCGCGGCATGGGCCTCGACGAGCGGATCGGACCCAAGTTCCTGAAGGCGGGCCTGGGGTATGGCGGCTCGTGCTTTCCGAAAGATGTCCAAGCGCTCAAGCAGCTCGCCGGCAATACCGGCTACCACTTCCAGCTCCTCACCGCCGTCATCGAAGTCAACGAGCTCCAGAAGCGGCGGACGATCGGCAAGCTGCAGAAGCACCTCGGCTCACTCGTGGGCAAGGAGATCGCGCTGCTCGGCATCGCCTTCAAGCCGGACACCGACGACGTCAGGGAGGCGACGAGCCTCGTCCTGGCGGGACGGTTGCAGGGAGAGGGGGCGCAGGTGCGCGTATATGACCCCGTCGCGGCCGACCCCGCACGCGAGATCCTGGGCGAGGCCCGGATCTGCGACTCGGCACTCGAGGCGCTCGGCGGCGCCGACGCCGTGGTGCTCGTCACCGAGTGGCCGGAGTTCAGGGAGCTCGACTGGGCCGGCGAGGTCAAGAGCCGCCTGAAGACGCCGATCGTCGTCGACGGCCGCAACTTCCTCGACCGCGAGGAGCTCCAGGCCGCCGGGTTCACCTACGAGGGCGTGGGTAGGTAAAGGCGCCGTGCAGGCACTGGTCCTCGCGGGCGGCGAGGGTACGAGGCTCAGGCCGCTCACCTACACGACCCCCAAGCCGGTCATGCCGCTGGCGGGCCGGCCCTTCCTGTCGTTCATGCTCGACTGGCTCAGGGGCCACGGGATCGAGGAGGTCATCCTCTCCTGCGGCTTCCTGTCCGACGGCGTCCATCGGGTGCTCGGCGACATCTACGAGGGGATGCGGCTCCGCTACGTGATCGAGGAGGAGCCGCTCGGCACGGCCGGGCCGGTCCGGCTCGCGCTCGACGAGGGCCTGCTCGAGGAGCGGCTGCTCGTGCTCAACGGCGACGTGCTCACGGACATGGACATCACGGCCGAGACCGAGCAGCACGAGCGGACCGGGGCGAAGGCCACGCTGGCGCTGACCGCCGTCGCCGACGTCTCGAGCTACGGCGTGGTGCCGACGGACGAGAGCGGCAAGGTCGGGGCCTTCCTCGAGAAGACCGATGAGCCGGTGCCGACGAACCGCATCAACGCCGGCGCCTACGTGCTCGAGCGCGAGGTCGTGGAGTCGATCGAGCCCGGCCGGGCGGTGTCGTTCGAGCGCGAGATCTTCCCCACGCTCGTCGGCGACGGCCTCTACGGCTGGCCCGCCGAGGGCTACTGGATCGACATCGGCGCCCCGGACCGCTACCTGGAGGCCACCTGGGATCTGCTCGCCGGTCGCGTCGAGTCGAGGCTGCCTCCGCGGGACGAGACGGGCTCCCTGATCTACGAGGGGAGCCTGGTCAACGGCGCCCATATCGGGCCCCAGAGCGTGCTCGGCCGGAACTGCTCCGTGGGCACCGACGCGACAGTCGAGCGCTCGGTGCTTCACGATCGGGTTCTCGTGGGCGCAGACACGACCATCCGGGAGAGCGTTCTCGGCGAGCGCGTGCGCGTCGGCGAGCGCGCGCGGATAGAGCCGGGGGCCATCGTCGGCTCGGCCGCGCGGATCGGCGATGGTGCCGTGGTGGGCGAGGGCGCGCGGCTCGATCCGGGCGCCTCCGTCGCGAGCGGCGAGCGCGTCGGCGAGGGCGAGCTGGTGCCGGCCCGCGGCGGGCCGGAGGGTGTCGCCAGGTGAGCGAGGAGCGCAGCCCGAGCGCTGGTCGGGCGAGCACCGGAGCAGCGGGTCATCTGGGGCGGGAGGAGCTCGCCAAGGCCGACCCGTCCGGCATGCTCGACGACGTCCTCGCCCAGCCCCAGCAGCTGGGCGACGCGCTCTGGCGCGTCCAGTCGGCGGGGCTGCGCAAGCGCGACATGCCCGGCGGCCTCGTCGTCTGCGGCATGGGCGGCTCGGCGATCGGCGGCGACCTGGCGGCGGCCGCTCTGGGCGACCGGGCCACGCGGCCGATACGGACGATTCGCGGCTATGGCCTCGACCCCTGGACTAGCGACGACTGCCTGGTCCTGTGCGCCAGCTACTCGGGCAACACCGAGGAGACGCTGGCCTGCTTCGAAGCCGCCGGGATCACCGGCGCCCCGCGCGTCGCATTGACGACCGGAGGCAAGCTCGCCGCCGCCGCCCGCGAGGAGGACGTTCCCGTGATCGGCGTGCCCTCGGGGATGCAGCCCCGCGCCGCCGTCGTCTACATGACCGTCGCGGCACTCGAGTGCGCCGCGCTGTGCGGCGCCGCGCCGGGGCTGCACACGGAGATCGACTCGGCGGCGGCGCTGCTTGGCGAGCTGGCGGCCAGGTGGGGGCCGGACGCCGAGGACGGCTCGCTCGCCAAGGACCTCGGGCGCAAGCTCCATGGCACCGTGCCGGTGATCCACGGCGCCGATCCGACGATGGCGCCCGCGCGGCGCTGGAAGAGCCAGCTGAACGAGAACGCCAAGGCCGCGGCCTTCGCGTCGGTACTCCCGGAGGCGGACCACAACGAGATCTGCGGCTGGGAGCAGGGGCGCAAGAGCGCCCCGCTCGCGGGAGTCTTCCTCGAGGACCCGGACCAGCACCCGCGGATCCGCGAGCGCATCGAGCTGACCGCCAAGGCGCTGGAGGACGTCGGCGCGCCGGCCGAGCGCATCGAGCTCCAGGGGGAGGGCCGGCTCGAGCGGGTGCTCGCGATGGTGCTGCTGGGAGACCTCGTGAGCGTCTACGTGGCGGCGCTGGAGGGGGTCGATCCGACCCCCGTGGAGTCGATCGAACGGCTCAAGGGCGCCCTGAATTGATG
>JBJMLJ010000534.1:0-3375 GCA_045805365.1 Thermoleophilaceae bacterium | reverse complement strand
GCGGAGGAGGCTTAAGCAGCCTCGCGAAGGGCGCCGAGCGCCTCGTCGCGGGCGAGCTTCTTCAGCGCGCGGTCCTCGAGCTGGCGTACCCGCTCGCTCGAGAGCCCCAGCCGGCGGCCGGTCTCGCGGAGAGCCACCGGCTCCCGCTCGCCCAGTCCGAAGCGCAGGCGGATGACGTTCCGCTCGGGCTCGGGAAGCGTTTCGACCGCCTCGATGAGCGTCGCGTCGGACTCGTCCGCCACGACCTCCTCGTCGACGGTGGGCCCGTCGCCGGGGATCAGGTCGCCGAGGGCGGTCTCGCCGTCCTCGCCGACACCCTGGTCGAGGCTGGTCGGCAGCCGGTCCGCGTTGCGGATGTCCTCCACCTCGTCGACCGGGAGCTCGACGCGCTCGGCGACCTCCTCGACCGTGGGCTCACGGCCGAGCTCGGCGGCCAGCCGCTTCTCGGCGTCCGCGATCTTGCGCGCGCGCGCCGTGATGTGGACCGGCAGCCGGACGGTGCGGCTCGAGTTTGCGAGCCCGCGCCCGATCGCCTGGCGGATCCAGAGCGTGCCGTAGGTGGAGAACTTGAATCCCTTGCGCCAGTCGAACTTCTCGACCGCGCGAATGAGCCCCAGCATGCCCTCCTGGATCAGGTCGCCCAGGGGCAGGCCCTGACCCTGGTACTTGCGCGCGACCGAGATGACGAGGCGCAGGTTGGAGTTGATCATCCGCTCCTTGGCGGCGAGGTCTCCGCGCTCGATCGCCTGCGCCAGCTCGACCTCCTCCTCGGCAGTGAGCAGGGGGTAGCGACGCGCTTCGTTGAAGAAGAGCTGCAGGGAGTCGGTCGTGGCCTCGGGCTCCAGCCGTCGGTCCTCGACCTTGGCTTCCGTGTCGGGAAGCCGGGTAAGCACATCAGCAGACGTAATTGGCCTCGATTCGGTTCGACAGTTCGATTGCTATCGAAAGTATAGCGAGAAATAGTTTGCTTGTACGCGCAACTATCTTGCTAACGTTCTGTAAGCAAAACACCTCGAAAAGCGGGAGGTAACGCAGAAATGGACACCGGATTGGCTGTTCTGCACATCGTCGTCGGACTCCTGTTCGTGGGACACGGCGCCCAGAAGCTGTTTGGCGTCTTCGGCGGATACGGCCTCGAGGGCACCGCGGGATTCTTCGAGTCCCTGGGGCTCCGGCCCGGGCGCTTCCACGCCACGGCCGCCGGGGTCAACGAGTTCGTCGGCGGCGCCTTGCTCGCGCTTGGCCTGGTCGTTCCGGTCGCCGCGGCGCTCCTGATCGCGACGATGGTCGCCGCGTCCCTCACCGCGCACCGCGGCAAGGGCATCTGGAACCAGAACCAGGGTATCGAGCTGCCGCTCGTCTACTCGGTGATCGCCTTCACGCTTTCCGCGGTAGGCGCGGGCAGCGCGTCGCTCGACTCCGCGATCGGCCTCGACGTCCACGGGCTCGGCTGGGGCCTCGCGGCCCTCGGCGCCGGCCTGCTGGGCGGGGCTGCGGCCGTCGCGTCGGGCCGGCTCGCGAGATCGGGCAGCGACGCCCAGGCCGCTCAGGGGGCGTAGCGGCAGGGAGAACGGGTACGACCGAAGCGTGCAGGTTGCCGCTCCCGGGACAGAGGAACTGCGCCGGCTGCTGGGGCTGAGGCTGGAGCGGCCGCTCGTCCTCAGCCTCTATCTCGACCTCGATCCGAGCGAGTTCGCGACGCCGCCGGCGCGGGCGACGGCGGCCAGGTCGCTACTGGACGAGGCCGACCGCCGCCTGCGCGAGCACGATGACCTGAGCCACCAGGAGAAGGTCGACCTGCGCGCCAGCCTGGAGCGCGCTCGGACGTTCCTCGAGCGCGAGCTGGCCCCCGACGGCGCCCGGGCCGTGGCGGTCTTCGCGGCCGAGTCCGCGGACCTGTTCGAGACGGTCAAGCTGCCCCGCTCGGTCCGCAACCGTGTCGCGATCGGCCGGGCGCCGCTCGTGGGTCCCCTGGCTGCGCTCGAGCGGCGGGAGGCGTGGTGCGTCATCCTCGTCAACCGTCGCGAGGGGCGGATCTTCCGCGGCGGCCCCGACGGCCTCCGCGAGCTCGGCTCGGTCCACGACGACGTCCACGGCCAGCACGACCAGGGCGGCTGGTCGCAGGCGCGCTACCAGCGGAGCGTCGAGAAGGAGGCCGCCGACCACCTGCGGCGCGCCGCCGACGTGCTCTTCCGCCACTTCCAGCGGCGCCCCTTCGAGCACCTGCTTCTGGGCGGCCCGGCGGAGGTCGTCTCCGACTTCGAGTCGAAGCTGCACCACTATCTCGCCGAGCGCGTCGCCGGAAGGGTCGACGTCGATGTGGAGAACTCGAGCCCCGAGACGGTGCTGGAAGCCGCACGGCCCTGCTTCGAGGAGCTGGAGAAGCGCCGCGAGGAGGACGCGCTGGGACGAGTCGAGGCGGCCACGCGCGCCGCGGCTGGACTCGACGACGTGCTGGTCGCCCTGAACGAGCGCCGGGTCGAGGCGCTGCTCGGCCACGACCGCTTCAGCGCAGGGGGAGCGAGCTGCCCGACGTGCGGCTGGCTCACCGCGGACGAGCGCGGAACCTGTCCGATCGACGGGGAGCGGCTCGAGCCGCTCGAGGACGTCACCGAGGCCGCCATCGAGCTGGCCCTCCAGCAGTCGGCCGAGGTGGTCCCGGTCCGGCACATGGTCGACGAGCTCGAGGCCCACGGCGGGATCGCCGCACTCCTGAGGTTCTAGGCCCCCCGACCCGGGGATACGGATTTGGAGGACGATGAAAGGAGCTCACCGATGAGATCGCTCGTGATCGGCGCGGCGGCCGGCGCCGCCGCGGTCTGGTTTCTCGATCCCAACGACGGGGCGCGCCGCCGCAACGTGGTCCGCGACAAGGCGCTGAAGTACGTCCGCCAGGGCGGGGCCGAGGCCGAGCGCCAGTTCAGCTATGCGGCGGGCCAGGCCAAGGGAGTGGCGCACGAGGTCGCACCGAGCGGCGACAGGGAGGATGCCGCCGAGCGGCTGAACGACCCGGCGCTCGCGCGCAAGGTCGAGAGCGAGATCTTCCGCGCGACCGACGCGCCGAAGGGCCAGGTCTCCGTGAACGTCGAGAACGGCGTCGTGTACCTCCGCGGCGAGCTCGACGACGCCGAGAAGGTCCGCACCCTGGCCGAGGACGCGGCCAAGGTCGACGGCGTCCGCGGCGTGGAGAACCTGCTGAAGGCCTAGAGCGCTGCCATCTCGCGCTGCGCGACGGCCCGCTTGAGGATGTCGCGCAGCGCCCGCTTGTCGGCGCTCGACAGCTCGGCGATCTGGAGCGGGGGGCGCGACATCCGCCGCGAGGTCTCCTCCCGCAGGCGGATTCCCTCGTCGGTGAGCGCCAGCAGCTTGACGCGG
>JBJMLJ010000533.1:0-13760 GCA_045805365.1 Thermoleophilaceae bacterium | reverse complement strand
GGCGACGAACGAGCAGCCGGTGCAGCCCGGGTTCTGCTCGTCGACCCGGAACCCGAAGCCGAACATGAAGTGATAGACGAGCAGCTGTGAGCGACCGTCGAAGAGGTCGGCGAGCGTCTTCCGCCCCTCGTTCGTCTCGAAGGCGTACTCCTTCTCGACCGGCACCCAGGGCAGCCGCTCGCGCCGCCGCGCGAGCTCATCGCCCCGGCGCATGTGCTCTTTCTCGGCATCGAGCAGCTCCCTGCGGGCTGCGAGCCAGCCCTCTCGCGTTCCCACCTCGTGCTCGGGCATGGGGCTCCTCCTTCGTCTCCGTCGGCGGACACGGATATATAGTTAGCATAATGGCTAACGATGTTTTCACCGCGCTCGCGCATCCGATCAGACGCGGAATGGTCGAGAAGCTCAGCAGCGGCCCCGCGACAGTCGGAGAGGCGAGCCGGCACCTCGGCGTCTCGAAGCCGACCATCTCCCGCCACCTGAAGCTGCTCGAGGAGGCCGGGGTGGTGACCCGGGTGATCGACGGGCGCACGCACCGGCTGGCCCTCGAGCCCGAGGCGCTTGCCGATGCGGCCGCCTGGATCGAGGATCAGCGCGCGCGCTGGGAGCGCCTCTTCGACGTCGTCGGCGAGTATCTCGAGGAGCGGGCTTGAGCGAGCATCGCGAGCGCGTACTGCGGATCGAGCGGACATTCGACGCGCCCGTCGAGCGCGTCTTCGAGGCATGGACCAGCGAGGAGGTGCTGCGCCGCTGGCTCTATGGGATGCGGGGCTGGGAGACGCCGGTCGCCGAGGTCGACCTCCGGGCGGGAGGCACGATCCGGATCGTCATGCGCGATCCCTCCGGAGGCGAGGAGGCCGGCGCCAGCGGCGAGTACCGGGTGGTGGACCCGCCGCACAGGCTCCTCTTCAGCTGGGTCTGGGACGACTATCCCGACCACCCCCAGCTGATCGAGCTCGAGTTCAGCGAGCAGGACGGCCGTACGACGGTCCGGATGACCAACAGCGCTATCCACGACGACGAGCGCTGGGAGAGCCAACGGCGCGGTTGGCACGTCTGCTACGACAACCTCGAGCGGGTGCTGGCCGGCCCCTAGCCCCCGACGGGCGAGCGCGGGTCCTTGCCCCAGAACAGGGCCGTGCCGGTCATCCCGATCAGGTGCACCATCACGGTGTTGAGCACCATCGACTTGGCCGTGGCGGTGCCCACCCCGACGGGGCCTCCCGATGCCGTGTAGCCGTAGTAGCAGCCGACGAGAACGATCACCGTCGCCATCGCCATGCCCTTCATCGTCGAGTAGAAGATGTCGGGCGGGTTCTGGAACATCCAGAAGACCTGGAAGAACTGCCCCTGGGTGACCTCCCCCACCTGGTGCACCACCGCGAGGTAGGAGCCGAAGAAGCCGATCCCCACCCCGCCGATGTACATGAAGGGCAGGATCAGCCAGGCGGCGAGCAGCTTGGTGGCGCAGAGGAAGACGAGCGAGTCGATGCCCATCACCTCGAGCGCGTCGATCTCGTCCGAGATGCGCATGGCGCCGATCTCGGCGACCAGGCCGGTGCCCACCTTCGCCGACATCATGTAGCCGAACGCGTAGGGAATGACCTCGCGCAGATCGCACCAGGCGGCGAAGGCGCCGGTCAGGGAGGAGGCGCCGAAGCCGCGCGACAGGTACGCGCCCTCGATCCCGCAGGTCAGGCCGAGGATGAAGCACATCCCCCAGATCACGATCGCGGAGCCGACGATCAGGATCCCGGTCTGGCGCAGCGCCTCGCCGAAGAACCTGAACACCCGCAGTGAGATCACCTGGGCGACGACGCGCGTGCAGAAGCGGCTTATCGCGCCCAGCGTGCCGAGCCAGTCCCAGGGGAGTGCGAACCAGCGCGAGCCCATCAGGGTGGGTCCTTCCGGACGTGCGGGAATAGCGTCGCGAGCCCGCGGAACCTGATCGGCTTCTGCTGCTTGCAGGGGATCGCCGGGGTGCCGGGGATCGACGGGTTGCCGGTGTTGCGGCAGTCGAGCGCCTCGAGCCCGCTCGCGATGTCGTTCAGCCAGCCGGGCTTCGGATACGGGTTGTGGCGGTTGGTGCCCGGCCGTTGGCTCGCGACCGTCAGCGACTCGGGTCCGTAGGGAATGATCGAGCGGAAGTAATGGCGCCGCTTGCCGTCGGCCGAGAGGTCCGTGTACTCGAACGCCGCAGCGGCGTTCTCGAACGCGGAGACGGTCTCGTGCTTGTAGAGGCCGGCCAGGTCTACGACCGGCAGCAGGTCGCGCAGGGCCGAGTGCAGCTGCTGGAAGACCGGCCGCGCGGCGTTGACGGTGCGTGTGGTAGCCGGCAACGCGCCCTTGGCCACGTCGATCACCACGTTCACCTCCCGGAACAGCCGCCGCAGGTCAGGCGCCAGCGCCGAGGTGTCCACGAGAGCCGGCCCGAGCGCGCGGCCCGCGGGCCGCAGCGCGCTGACGACCGGGCGCGCCTCGTTCGAGAAGGCCTCGAGCTGGCCGAAGGTGGGGCGCAGCTCGCGCAGGGTCGTCGGCAGGATGTGGACGGTGTCCTCGAGGTCGGCGTTGCGCCTCGCGGTCGTGGTGAGCACGCGGTTTCCGGCGCGGATCAGGCTCGACAGCTCGCCCTGGCGCCGGCCGACCGTGGCCAGCACGAAGCCGCCGTCGTGCACGAGCTGGCGCATCGAGAGCCGCTCCTCGTCGATCACCTTGAGCAGCCGATTGCTCTCGTCGGCGAACGGCCCGATGTTGCCGAGCGCGTCGTTCAAGTCCTGCGAGCGCCCCCGCACGGCCCGGCTGAAGCCGGCCAGGAGCTCCTGCGTGCGCCGCCGCGTCTCGGGATCGAAGACCTCGCGGAGGATGTCGTCGATCCCCGTGGTCGGCCGCGACTGCGTGACCGGCAGGTGGCCGTTGTCGGGGAGGTTGCCGGAGCTTCTGTTGCCGGGCGTGAGCTCCACGTAGGTCTCGCCGCCCAGGGTCTTCTGGCGCAGCGTGATCCGCGTGTCCTTCGGGATCGGCGCGTACTTGGAGTCCATCTCGATGATCGCCCGGGCGTAGCGGCCGGCGCGGGTGGTGTTCACGACGCGGCCGACGCTCACGCCGGCGATCCGCACGTCGGCGTCGTTGACGAGCAGGGTGGCCTCGCCGAGGTCCGCCGAGAAGCGGTAGCCCTTCGGCTTCAGCGGCACCGAGCCGCCGAAGTTGATCCAGAGGAAGAGCACGATCGAGAAGCACGACAGCCCGAAGACGACCATCGCCAGGATCCGCCCGAGGGAGGGCGCCTGCTTGATCACGGGCACGCCCCGGAGGCGCCGATGAGCCCGGAGAGCGGCAGCCCGGCCAGCGTGCCGAGCGTCGAGCAGCTGAACATCGCCAGGCCGCGGACGACCGCGCCGTTGGCGTCGTCCACCGAGACCAGCGAGTTGGCGTTGTGGACGAACCAGGCGAGGTAGAAGAGGAAGCCCTCGTCGGAGCCGGGCGGGTTGTAGCCCAGCTCGTTGGCGAGGTAGTTGAGGACGTGCCCGACGCCGACCAGGTTCGGGCTCGTCCGGTTCAGGTCGCGCAGCGCCGGCCTCAGCCGGCGCAGCAGAGGCGTCGCCTCGCGGACCAGCGGCCGCAGGTCGTCGCGGAGGATCGGCGTGCCCTTGCGCAGCAGCGGCTGCGCCGCGCCGAGCGCCGGCGCCAGCCTCCGGGCGGCGGGCCGCAGGGCGCGCAGGGCGGGCCCGGCGTCACGGATAAGCGGCCGGCCGACCCGGACGGCGTCGCGGGTAGCGGCGAGGGCGCCCGGCAGGCGGACGAGCGCCGCATTCAGATCCGCCTCGCGATCCCCGATGGCGTTGAAGGTTGCCGAGGAGGCGTCGACGAGGCCGGCCAGGTCCTGGCCCCTGGCGGCGGTCGACTCGGACAGGCGGCGCAGGTTGGTGACGAGCCGGCGGACCTCGTGACGGCGGGCCGCCAGCGCCTGGACCACGCTCTGCGTCTGGCGGAACGTCGGCTCGCTCTGCTCGAAGACGGCGCGCAGGTCGGGGCCGCGCGTGCGCAGCCCCTGGCCGCCGGCGTCGAGGAACGTCCGCAGGTAGTCGCGCGTGTCGACGTCGAGCATCGCGAGGATCTCGTCCGTGTTGACGTTCGGCTCGCTGGCGCTGAGCCCGAGGTGGTCCCCGTCGTGCAGGATGCCCCGGTCCGGCAGCGACCGCTCGGGCTTCCCCGGGTCGAGCGCGACCGACTGGTCCTGGATCAGCGTCTTCGGCCGCAGCAGGACGGTCGCGTTGCGGTAGACGGGGCCGACCTTGCCCGGCTCGAGGTCGAGCCGGACCACGGCGTGGCCGTTCTCCAGCTTCACCGGGCCGACGAGTCCGACCTCCACTCCGGCCACCGTCACCTGCTGGCCCTGCCCCGGTGTCACGGCCTGGGCGTGCGGGAAATCGACCTCGATCCTCATCTGGTTGTCCCACGGCCAGTGGGTCCGGGCGTGGTCGAGGATGTAGTAGGCCACCCCGCCGGCCACGACCATGAAGCCGACGATCGCCAGCATCACCGGGCCATAGCGGCGGACGAGCAGCTCGATGCCCCTGGCGGTCACCGGCGCTTTCTCCTCTCGAGCCGCTTGGCGAGGTCCCGGAGCCCGCGGAGCAGGGCCGGCTTGTCGGCCGCCACGCTCGGCTCGGCAGGCCCGGTGTCGGCCTGCAGGTTCGGCGCCTGCTGGGTGGCGCAGGTGCTACGCGGCTCGAACGGAGGCACGTGATCGGTGAACCTCGGACGCGAGCCGAGCAGCGGCTGCGACGTGAGGCCGACGACCGGGGAGCCCAGGCCGGGGACCGCCACCGACACGGTGCGGTCGCCGAAGCCGGCGTGGTAGCGGACCTGCGGCCCGTTGCCGTCGAAGTTCTGGGCGACGCTGCCGTCCCCGGGCAGCGCGTGCAGGAGCTCGCGGTAGACCGGGTCGCCGGTCGTCAGCGGCGGGTCCTGGATCTTGGCCGTCAGCGTCGGGTAGGCGCTGTGGTGGAGGCAGTCCATCACCGGCGTGACGAGGCGGAGGACCTCCGTGAGGGAGGGCTCCTGCCTGGCCAGCGAGCGGATCGCCGGGTCGGCCTGGGAGATCAGCGCCGGCAGCTCGCGCGGCTGCACGATCCCCTCCGCCTGGTCGAGGAAGGGCAGCGCGAGGTGGAGCGTCGCCGGAGCGCGGCGGATCCCGGGTCGGATCTCGGCCGCGAAGGACCGCACGCTGGGGAACAGGTCGTTGGCCTCCGTCTCCGCCGGCCGCACCTCGGCGAGCAGCGGATCGAGCTCCTCGAGCGAGCGGCCGACCTCCGCGCGTCGATTGCCGAGCGCCCGGGCCGTCCGGTTGAGGCCGGTCAGCAGCGTGGCGAGCTGCTCGTCGCGGCTCGCGAGCGCCGTCATCGTCTGGCCGGTCGAGCGGACGGCGCCGGTCAGGTCGCCGTGCTTCTCCCCCTGCGACGCCTCGGCAACCTGCGCGATGCCGAGGAACGCCGGCGCGATGTGCTTCTGGGCGTCGTGCAGCGCCTGGGGAGCGTCGCCCTCCACCGCCTGCCTGGCGGCGTGGAACAGGTAGCGAAGGTTGTCGCGGGTCGCCGAGCGCAGGTCGGCCGTGGCATGGCCGAGCAGCACGGGCGTCGCGGTCGCCGATACCGGGATCGTGTAGCCATCGCCCATCGTCGGCGAGCCGGGCGTGCCCGGATGGAGGTCGACGAACATGCCGCCCTCCAGGAAGGTGCGCGGACGGATCTTCAGCGTCGCGTCCTTGTGGAGCGGCAGCGCCGAGTCGTCCAGCTCCATCTTGATGACGGCGGTCGTTCCCTTGCCCGGCTCGGTGCCGGTCACCTTGCCGACGTCCACGCCGGCGATCCGCACCTTGGAGCCGGGCTGGATCTGCGGCGCGTTCTGCAGCACCGCCTTGACCTCGAAGCCGCCGCCGAACGGGAGCCCGACGAAGATCGCGTAAACCGCCACGGCGATCAGGCCGATCGTGATCAGTCCGACGATCGGGTCGGGCAGCCGTCTCCGCTCGCGCCTCACTTGCCGCTCACCCCCGGCGGCGGGCTGGTCGACTCCGTGCCACCCTGGTTGCCGGGCACCGGGCCGACCCGCTGCCCGGGCAGGTAGGGCTCGTTGCCGGCCTCGCACTCGCCGTCGTCCCCCGCGTGGCCGTAGGGGTTGATGTGCAGGTCGGGAGCGGCGTGGCCCGCCGGCTGGGCCTCGACGTTGCGGTTGAGGATGGGCGTGAACCGCACCCAGGTGCCGGCGGAGTCGCCTTCGGAGAGCTCCGAGGCGAAGTTGCGCGACGCGAGCGAGACGTAGTTGCAGACGAGCTGCGCCGGCGCCAGCAGGTTCAGCACCGGACGCGACGAGCGGGACAGGTGCCGCAGCTGCCTCAGCGTCGGCACGGTGGCGGGGTCGCGGGAGAGGCGGTCGACCGCGCGCAGGGCGTCCGAGAGCCCATCCGCGAGCCCGGTGGCGCGACGCAGGACGGGTATCCCGACGACCAGCGCCGAGTGGAGCTGCTGGCTCGCCGGGCGGAGCACGCGCAGGCCCGGGCGGGCGTCGCGGAGGAACACCTGCGCGTCGGCCAGGACGGGCCGGGCCGCCCTCAGCGCCCTCGTGCCCGCGGTCTCGGTCGACGGGCTCTCGGAGATGCTGTCGGCGAGGTCGCCGCGGGCCTTCGCGAGCGCTCCGAATGTCACGTCCCCGTTCTCGACGACTCCGCCCAGGTCCCGGTGCGCGGAGCCCAGCTCGGAGGCCGTGCGGCCGCCGCCCTCCAGCAGCCGGTCGAGCCGCGTGCGCGGGTCGGCGAGGTCGCGCGCGACGCGATGGAAGCGCGCCACCAGCGGCGGCGCCTGGTCGAGCAGCTCGTTGAACTCCGTGCCTCGTCCCGCGACGCCGGTGCCGAGGCCCTCTCCGATCACCTGGATCGCCCGCCGCGTCCGCGCGTTGAACAGGTTGAAGGCGTCCGTCAACTCGACCGTCGGCCGGGCCTGGTGCAGCGGCAGCACGCCCGACGCTGGGATCGCCCGCCCGTGCACACCGGGTTTGAGCTCGACGTACTTGGCGGCCAGCGGCGACAGCGGCCGGATCGTCACGACCGAGTCGCTGCGAAGCGGTTGCAGCTGCGCGTCCAGCTTCACGTCCACGAGCGCGACCGGATGCCCGCCCTTGACCGGCTCGGCCCTGACCTTGTCGACGATCCCGACCCGCTTTCCGGCGATACGCACCTCGCGCCCGGCCGCCAGACCGCCGGCGTCGGGAACGGTGAAGGTCACGCGGTAGGTGGGGACGAAGGGCAGCCCCTTGTTCGCGTTGTAGGTGACGAAGATCCCGATCACCGAGATCAGGACGATCACCGTGCCGGTGAGAACCGGGCTCGCGAACGTGTAGGGGGAGCGGCGCCTGGTCATCCGAGCAGGTAGTCGAGGAGCGGGATGCCGGTGGGGGCGGGCTTGTGCGGCTTGGGCAGGCTCGGCAGCTTGGGCAGCGCCGGTGTGCGCGGCGTCGGCGCGCTACCGCCCGGGACGCTCGGCGACGGCGTCGCCGGCGCCGCCGGGCTCTGGGCTCTGGGCCGTCGGCTCTGGTGACGGCGGGTCCGCGGCCGCGACGTACCCTCCCGGGCGGTGGCCGTGATGTGGCCGCGCGGGAAGTGCCCGTTGCAGCGCGGGTCCGGCGTGGTCTCGTAGCGGGTGCAGTCGTTCGCGAGGGCGAACGCCGGCAGCACGTGCGAGACCGAGTCGAAGCGCGCCGAGGCCGCCGCCGCGTAGTAGACGAACGTGAGCAGGCTCTCGACGCCGCCCGTGTCACGTAGCGACTCGACCACCCTCCTGGTCGTCCGCACGATGTCCGGCAGCTCGTGCGCCGCCGGCGCCAGGTGCCCCGCCACCGGCATCGCCGCCCGGACGGCGCGGCGGCCGATCTTCGACGTCCGCGACAGCCGCTCGAGCGCCGGGATCGCCGCGTTCGAGAGCGGCTGGACGTCGCCGAGCAGGGAATTGACAGCCGGCGCGGCGGCCCTCAGCTGGTTGACCGCCGGCCGGGCCTCGCCCGCGAAGCTGCCAAGCCGCCGGGCCGACGGCTCGAGCTCGGCCAGCAGCGGCGGCAGCCGGCGGATCGACTCCTCGAGGTCGTCGCGGCGGCTCGCCGTGGCCTGGGTGACGCTGTTCAGGTGGGTGATGAAGCCCTGCACGTGGTGCCTGCGGCTCGCCAGCTCGGCGAGGGCGGCGTCCGTCCCGTCGACGAGCGTCCCCAGGCTGCGCCGCTCGCGATCGAGGATGCGCAGGAGGTCGTTCGCCTGCTTCAGCGCCGGGTTGGCGCGGCGGATTACCGCGTTCAGGTCGTCCGAGCGGCCGGCCAGGCCGACCCCGAACTCGTTGAGCAGGATCCGCAGCCGCTCGCGATACGGCCGGCGGAAGGTGGCGAGGATCGTGTCGATCTCCACGGGCGTCGTGTCGTGGTCGAGCGGCACCGTGGGCGCGTTGCCGTCGTGCCCGGTCAGGGCCGGCGAGCTGGGCGTGCCCGGGTCGCACTGGACGAACTTCTCGCCGATCAGCGCCTCCGCCCGGATGATGCAGCGCGCGTTGGTCCTGAACGGCGCGAAGCCCTGCTGCACCTCCATCTCGACGCGCGCCTTGCGCTGCGGGGTGAGGACGATGTCCTTGACCGTGCCGACCGGCGCGCCCGCGACCTTCACCTGCTGGCCCGGGATCAGGGCCGCGGTCCGGTCGAAGACCGCGTCGACGCGGTAGGTCCGCTTCGCCGCGTCGCCGCCGGACGCGCCGACCAGGACGGCCGCGGCGGCCACGAACAGCGTGGCGAGGGCCACGAGCCGCCTCACTTCGGCATGTCCTCCGGCCGGCACGTCCCG
Source organism: Thermoleophilaceae bacterium (assembly GCA_045805365.1). Classification (GTDB taxonomy): domain Bacteria; phylum Actinomycetota; class Thermoleophilia; order Solirubrobacterales; family Thermoleophilaceae; genus DASXBA01. The sequence continues at coordinate 4,891 of JBJMLJ010000533.1, read as the reverse complement.
GCCACCTCGAAGTAGGGATTCGACTTGTCGGGCAGCTGCTGGGTCGCCGCCCCCGGGCAGCGCCGGAGGACGTTCTGGCGCGTCCCGTCGAGGCCGTTGAGCCCCGACAGCGGCACGAGCGCCCCGCTGTCGTTGAGGCTGTAGAGGCTACCGTAGAAGCCGATCCGGATGTAGCGGCCGTTGGCGTCGTAGTAGCCGTTGCTCGTGCCCCCGAAGCCGCTGAGCAGGCCGCCTAGGTCGGGGGTGTAGGGACGGATCTCATTGACGATCGGGCCGAGCTCCTTCAGCAGCCGCGCGGTCGAGCGGAAGGCCGGCACCCCCGCGCGGGAGACGGGCACCACGCCGCGCAGGGCGTCGAGCAGGTCGTTGTGGCTGCCCGGGCGGCGCACGGCCCTCAGCAGGCGCGCGATCACCGGCCGGGCCTGATGGCTGATCGGCTGGAGCCGCTGCAGGACCTCTGCCAGCGGCCGCGCCGCGGGGCGCGCCTCGCGCACGACCGGCCGCAGGTCCTCCAGCGTCGAGCGCAGGTTCACGAGCGTCGTGTTCGTCCGCCGCAACGTGGGCGGCAGCTGGGCGAGGATCGAGTCGAGCGCGGCGGTGTGGTCGGCCACCCCGTTGGTCGCCTGCAGCGCGTTGCCGGTGAGCTGCTCCAGGTCCTGCGGACGGGAGGCGAGCGCGCCCACCACCCGAGCCGACTTGCCCAGCAGTCGCCGGAGCGAGACCTGGTCCTCGTTCAGCGCGCCCGCAAGCGCGGTGCTCTGCGAGAGGGCCGGGTTCAGCGCCTCGAAGCCGGCGTTGGCCTGCCGGCCCGCCTTGCCCTGGAAGATCGTGGGCGAGCGGCGCAGCAGGATGCGCAGGTCGCCCTGCACCTTGGAGTCGATCGTCTGGAGGACCTGGTCGGGGTCGATCGCCGCCCGGGTGTGATCGGAGTCGATCTGGCCCCCGTCGGGGATCCGCTGGGCGTTGGAGGGCCCCGGCGTGAGCGCGATGTAGCGCCCGGCGACGCTCGTCAGCGAGTCGAACAGGACGGACGCCCGCGTGCCCTGGTGGAGCGGCTTGAAGCGGTGGTCGTCGATCCGGATGCCGACCCGGGCGTGGAAGTTCTCCGTGAGGTCGACGGAGGTGATCACCCCGACCGGGATCCCCCCGACCTTGACCTGGTTCCCCTTGACCAGCTGGCTGGCGTTCTCGAGGTCCAGCGATACCTCGTAGCTGCCGCTCGAGTGGAACAAGAGCAGCGCAAGCACGGCGATCGCAAAGATCACCCCGGCAACCGTCAACAGGCGCGCCAACGCTTGGCGGGTCTGCCGCACCTAGGCTCCTCCCTCCCTGACCTGGGTCCGGAAAGCTACCCCCCGGGTTCACCCCCCACAATGGGGAACCGGCTCCCCACGACCTCAACAAACAGACCGTACCGTTTGTAAGATAAAGGGCGTGCGCCGGCGGCCCGTCCGTGCCCGAATGGCCCTCGAGCTCGCGGCGAGGAGCGGAGCAGCCGTGGGCCGCGAGACGCGGGCGGGGGCGGCCGCGGTGGCGAGGCGGCTGCGGGGCGACCTCGCCTGCGGGGCGGAGCCCACCGAGATCGGACCGCTCGATCCGGACGTCCTCGCCGACCCCTATCCCTGGTACCGGCAGCTGCACCGCGGCGGCCCGGTCCATTACCACCCCAGGCTCGACCTGTGGCTGATCAGCCACTACGACCAGGTGCGCACCGCGGCCCGGGCCCACGACGAGCTCTCGTCGGCGCACAGCGTGGCACGCTTCCGCGCCCGGCTGCCGATGATGCTCACGGTCGACCGGCCCGAGCACAGCCGGCTGCGGCGGATCGCCGCCCGCGACTTCACCCGCGAGGCGATGGAGCGCTGGCGCCCCGCGATCGAGGAGCTCGCGCGGGAGGCCGTCGGCGAGATGCTCTCGAGCCACGCGAGCGACGGCGCGCTGCAACTGGCTTCGCCGCTGCCGGTGGCGGTGATCGCCCGCATCCTCGGCGTGCCGACGGCCGATCTGGCCGACTTCCGCGACTGGTCCGACCGGGTGGCGGAGGGCTTCGGCGTCGAGCCGGGCCCCGGCTCGGTGAGATCGAGCGCCAGGGTCCTGGGCGCCGCAGTCGCGCTACGGGGCTACTTCGCCGCCCAGTTCGAGCGGCTGCGCCGGTCGCCGGGCGACGACGTGATCAGCCGCTTGATCGCGTCCTCGGAGGCCGGCGCCCTCAGCCAGGACGAGCTCTTCTGGTTCGTCTTCATGCTCCTGATCGCAGGCAACGAGACGACGACCAACCTGCTCGGGACGATGATGCTGGCCTTCGCCGAGCAACCGGACCAGTACGCGAAGGTCCGAGAGGACCCGGGCCTGGTCCCGGACGCCGTGGAGGAGTCGCTGCGGCACGTGTCGCCGATCCAGGGGCTCTACCGGTCGGCCGTCTCCGGCTACCGGGTCGGCTCGGCGACGATTCCGGCGGGCGGAAGGGTCCTGCTCCTGTTCGGCGCGGCCAACCGCGACCCGCGCAAGTACCCGGATCCGGACCGCTTCGACGTCGAGCGCAATCCGAGCGATCACGTGGCCTTCGGCTCGGGCATCCACTACTGCCTGGGGGCGCACCTCGCGCGGCTCGAGGCCGCAGTGGTCCTGCGCGAGTTGATCGAGCGCGTGGAGCGGATCGAGCTGGCCGGTGAGCCCGTCTGGAGGGACAACCCCTCCCTGAGGGGGCTGGCCCGGCTCCCCGTCCGCCTCGTGGCTAGCCGGCCGGCACCGGCTCGCCGGTGACCAGCGCGCGCAGCTTCTCGAGCGACTCCTGGCCCGCCTTGGCCGCTTCCTTCTCGAGCGTCGCCGCCAGCGGCGCCAGCGCCGCCCCGCCGAACTCGCTCGAGTACGAGACGCTCGTCTCCTCGTCCGAGCCGTCCACCTTGAACGATGCGCTCAGCGTGGTGCCCATCGGGCCCTGCCCCGAGAGCTCGATCAGCTCGCCCTCCGTGTACTCCGCGACCGTCCAGGTCACGTCGCCGGGCATCCCCATGATCTTGACCTTCTCCTTGAAGCTCTCCCCCTGCTTCATCTCGTCCGGCGTCCCCTCCGGGAAGTCGACGTGAAGCGTCATCCACTGCGCGTAGACGTCGAGGTCGGCGATCGCGCCCCAGACCTTGTCCTTGGGTGCGGAGATCTGGATCGAGTTCTCGAGAACGGCCATTCGGTTTCCTCCTTTAAGAAACAGTCGCGCTCGTATGTTTTATCATGCACACCGACGTGACCGCGGCACGCGACTTGTCCGGCAGGGTGGTGGCCGTCACCGGCGCCGGGCGCGGCATCGGCTGCGCCACCGCCACGGCCCTCGCACGAGCCGGCGCGCGGGTGGCGCTGGGCGACGTCGACGCCGATGCGGCGCTGCGCGCCGCCGGCGAGCTGGGCGACGGGGCGCTCGGCATGCCGCTGGACGTGACGGACGAGGAGAGCTTCGCGGACTTCCTGGAGGCGGCCACGGAGCTGGGCCCGCTCTACGGCCTGGTCAACAACGCGGGGGTCATGCAGATCGGCCCCTTCGCCGAGGAGACCGCCGCCACCGCCAGGCGAATGATCGACATCAACGCGGAGGGCGTGGCGCGAGGGATGCGGCTCGCCGTGCCGGGCTTCCTCGAGCGGGGCAGCGGCCACCTGGTCAACGTCGCCTCCACGGCCGCGCGCGTCGGCGTTCCGGGCGCGGCCACCTACTGCGGCACCAAGTGGTTCGTCCTCGGCCTGAGCCAGGCGGTCCACGCCGAGCTGCGCGGGACCGGGGTCGAGCTGTCGTGCGTCCTGCCGGGATTCGTCAGGACGGAGCTCACCTCCGGCGTCAAGCGGCCGGGCTACGTCCGCGAGGTGGAGCCCGAGGACATCGCGGAGGCGATCGTGGGCGCGCTGCACCGCCCGCGCCTCCAGGTCTGGGTGCCGCGCTCGCTGGGCCCGGTGACCTACGTGAACAGCCTCCTGCCGCGCGCGGTCAGGGAGGGAGCGGCGAGGATCCTGGGGGCCGACCGCGTCTTCCTCGACTTCGACGTCGCGGCCCGCGCCGGCTACGAGGAGAGGGTGAGCCGCTAGTGCGCTGGACGCTCGAGGACACGCCGGAGCAGGCCGCCTTCCGCGCCGAGTTCAGGGCCTGGCTCCAGGAGACGCTCGAGCCCGGCTGGATGGATGCGATCGACGCCAGCGACGAGGAGGCCTTCGACGAGGTCTACTCGCGCGCGCAGGACAACGGCCACCACTTCGTCTCCTGGATGCGGACGATCGGCGAGAGCGGCTACGCGGCGCCGCACTGGCCGAAGGAGCACGGCGGCCTGTCGGCCGAGCTCTGGGCGCTGCGCACCGTTCGCGACGAGCTGGCGCGCTACCGGCTGCCCACGTTCGGCCCGAACATCCTGGGCGTCGGCCTCGCCGGACCCACGATCATTGCCCATGGCAGCGACGAGCAGAAGGCGCGCTACCTGCGCCAGATCCTCACCGGCGAGGAGATCTGGTGCCAGCTGTTCAGCGAGCCGGGCGCCGGCTCCGACCTCTCCTCGCTAGCCACCCGGGCCGTCCGCGACGGCGACGACTGGGTGATCAGCGGGCAGAAGGTGTGGACGACCCTGGCGCAGATGTCCCGCTTCGGCATGTGCCTGACCCGCACCAACCCGGACGCGCCCAAGCACGCCGGCCTCACCTACTTCATCGTCGACATGTGGGCCGACGGCATCGACATCCGCCCGCTCACCCAGATGACCGGCTCGGCCGAGTTCAACGAGGTCTACTTCAACGACGTCCACGTGCCCGACGAGAACCGCGTCGGCGAGGTGGACGACGGCTGGCGCTGCGCCCGCACGACGCTGATGAACGAGCGCAACACGATCGCCGGCCTCACGCTCGACATGACCTCCGTGATGGG
>JBJMLJ010000532.1:0-6125 GCA_045805365.1 Thermoleophilaceae bacterium | reverse complement strand
CGAGCACCGCCGCGTAGAGGAGCCAGCGGTTGGCATCGGTGAGCGCCAGATCGGCCGACTCGGCCCAGCCGGTGGAGGCGAGCGCCCACAGCCACAGCAGCACCAGGCCGAGCACCGCGACCACGGCTGTGCGCCGCGGCGCGACCGGCCGGGCCAGCGCCATGCCCAGCAGCGCCGCGAGCAGGCCGAGCGCGATCGGGCCCCACACGGACTCGTCGTAGAAGCCGAAGAAGAACGGGCTCAGCCCGCAGGCCGCGGTCAGGCCGAGGACCAGCCCGCCCTCGACGATCGCCAGCGATCCCCCCCGGGGCGTCCTTGGCGCCCGCTGCGCCCGGCGCGCCGGTTCCGGCCCCTCCCCGCGGACGGGAGCCCAGCTCCTCGTCTCGAGCAGGGCGACCGCGGTGGCCGAGGCGGCGAACCAGACGCACCACGCCGCCAGGACGGACCCGTCGCCGAGCTCCACCACGCCGATCGCGACCGCGCCGAGCAGCGTCTGCACGGCCGCGAGGGCCAACGCTACCCGCCGCGGGGAGCCCAGTCGGGTCAGCAGCCTGTGCGTGAGGTGGTCGCGACCGCCGCTGAGCAGCGGCACCCCCGCCCGCCGCCTCGAGATGAGGACCAGCGCGGTGTCGGCGACCGGGAGGCCCACGAGCAGGATCGCCGCGAGGAGCAGTGGCCAGCCGAGCCCCTTGCTGGCGGAGAGGGCCATCAGGGAGGACGCGACGACGAACCCGATCGGGAGGCTGCCGCCGTCGCCCAGGAATATCCGCGCCGGTCCGGCCAGGTTGTAGGGCAGGAAGCCGGCGCAGGCTCCGGCCAGGCCGCCGCAGACGACAGCCAGCGCGGGATCGCCGTGCACGAGCGCCAGTCCCGCGACCGCCGCGGCTGCCAGTGCGCCCACCGTGGCCGCTGCCCCGTCCATGTTGTCCATGAAGTTGAAGGCGTTGACGATGCCGAGGACCCAGACGAGCGTGAGCGCCAGGTTCAGCCCGTCGGCGTGGAACACCTGCCAGCCGAGGTTGCTCTCCCAGAGGAGCACGGCGATCCCCGCCTCCACGGCCAGCCTCGAGCCGGGCCCGAGCGAGCGACGGTCGTCGAGCGTCCCCAGGGCCCAGAGGGCGGCCGCGCCGGCCGGGATCGGCGCCAGCCGCGAGAGGTCATGCCCGACCGTGACGCAGGCCAGGAGGAAGCCGCAGAGCACCGCCAGCCCGCCGAGGTAGGGCGTCGGCGAGGCGTGGCGCTTGTAGCCGAGCGGGTGATCGTGGAAGCCCGCGCGCGTGGCGAGCTGGATCGCAGCCGGCGTCGCGGCGAAGCTCGCCGCCAGCGCAGCCCCGGAGGCCGCGATCAGATGTGCCTCACCGGGTACGGCTCACCTCCCGGCGCGAGACTACCGAGCTATGCCGGCTGGGCGACGTGGTCCCCAAGCCCGCTCTGGGCTCGACGGTGCTCGACCACCTCGGCAAGGATGTGCGAGAGGTCCCTGGTCGGCGCCCACCCGATGAGCCGGCCCACCTTCCCGATGTCCGGCACCCGCGAGGGCACGTCCTCGAAGCCCTCCTCGTAGGCCTGGTCGTAGGGAACGAACACGACCTCGGAGCTCGCTCCCGTGATCTCCCGCACACGCTTGGCCAGCTCCAGGATCGAGATCTCCTCGGTGCTGCCGATGTTGAAGACGTCCCCGTACGCGTCGTCCCGCTCCATCAGCCCCACCATCGCCGTCACCACGTCGCTCACGTGGCAGAAGCAGCGCCGCTGGGAGCCGTCGCCGTAGACCGTGATCGGCTGGCCGGCCAGCGCCTGGCGAACGAAGCTCGGCACGACCATGCCGTAGCGCCCGGTCTGCCGCGGTCCCACGGTGTTGAAGAGGCGGCCGATCACCACCGGAAGGCCGCGCTCGCGCCAGTAGGCGAGCACGAGGTACTCGTCCAGGGCCTTGGAGCAGGCGTACGCCCAGCGGCCGGTGAACGTCGGCCCGAGCAGCAGGTCGCCGTCCTCCCTGAAGGGCAAGGCGGAGTTCTTCCCGTAGACCTCGCTGGTCGAGGCGAGGAACACGGGCTTCTGCTTCTTGTTGGCCTGGGCGAGGACGACCTCGGTGCAGTGCACGTTGGTCTCGATCGCGCGGACCGGGCTCTTGACCACGAGGTCCACGCCGACCGCCGCGGCGAGGTGGAAGACGGCGTCCGCCTCGTCGACGAGCTCCGCGACGACGGGCACGTTCCCCGCCGACTCGATCGTGTACCCAAAACGAGGGTGGGGCTTGAGGTGGCGGATGTTCTCGATCGCTCCCGTCGAGAGGTCGTCGAGGATGTGCACCCCGTGTCCGCGCGCCAAGAGATCATCGGCGAGGTGACTCCCGATGAAGCCAGCACCACCGGTGATTAGATAACGCATTGCTATAGGGCCGCTCTCCGCTGCGGCGGGCCAGACCGTAGCCTCATCGGTCGCCGGATGCAATCCCGACGAGCTCCCCGATCCGCTCGAGCTCGCGATCCCAGCCCCGCTCCGCCGCGACGGCGCGCCGCTCGTCGCCGTCCGGCGGCAGCGCCAGCGCGCGATCGAGCGCGGCGGCGAACTCCGCCGGGTCGGGCGGCGCGGTCAGGACGACGCCGTGTCGGCGCTCCAGCTCGCAGGCCACCGGCACCGGAGTGGACACCACCGGCTTGCCCATCGCCAGGTACTCCATCAGCTTCGTCGGGAAGCCCGTGCGGGTGTGCTTGCTGTCGCGGTACGGGATGATGCACACGTCGAACGTGTCGATCAGCGCGGCCAGTTCGGCGTGGGGAACCGCCCCGAGCAGGTGCACGTTCGCCAGCCCCTCGAGCTCGACCAGCCGCTCCTGCCGCGGGCCGACGAGGACCCAGGACCAGTCCGGCCGCTCGCGCGCCAGCGCCGCGAGGAGACCCACGTCGACGTGGCGATGGAGCCCGCCCACGTAGCCGACTCGTGGCCGGGCGGTCCGCTCGAGCCGGCGCAGCAGGCTCTCGGCGGCCGGGCGATAAGGCTCGCGGAAGGCCTCGAGGCTGACGGCCCCGTGGAACGGCCGCACCTCGCTCGCAAAGCGCTCGCAGTGCGCCACCAGCTCCGGCGTCGCGAACACGAGGTCGCTCTCGCGGAGGATGTGGTCCTCCCAGCGCGCCAGCTCCCGGCGGCTCGGCGTCAGTCCCGAGAAGTCGGCGAGGCAGGAGTAGACGAGGAGGCTCCGCGGGGTCCGTAGCCGCTCGATCAGGGCAGCCGCGGTGTCGGTCGGCAGATAGGTCCACACGATCGGGTCCCTCATGCCGAGCCGGCGTGCCCGCCGTGCGACCAGCGGGACCAACAGGCGGCGATTCGCCTCCCGGGCCGGGGGCGAGCCGAACGGCGGCAACACGAGCGGGGCGCAGACGTAGAGCCCGGGTGCGACCTCCCGGACACCGTGCGACGGCAGCCCGGCGGCCCACTTGCGCAAACGGCCGACCAGACGCGAGGCATCGCGGATTCCCGGATGGCGGACACCGGTGTTCTCGACGTAGAGCACGCGGTTTCCGGCCTGGGCGAGCCGGGACGCAAGCTCCTGGTGCGCCTGCCACAGGGGCTCCCACTCGATGCTCGACAGGAAGATGAAGTCGCGCCCGCTGATCATCAGAGCCGGGCTATCTTCCCCCACCCGTGCGCGTCCTGCTGTGGTCGGAGCTGTTCTGGCCGTATGTCGGCGGCGCAGAGCTGTTCGCCGCCCGGCTGATGCTCGAGCTGCGCGAGCGCGGATACCGGTTCCTCGTGGTGACCTCCCACGACTACCTGGAGCTGCCCGACGAGGCGAGCTACGAGGGGATACCCGTCCATCGGTTGCCCTTCCGGCCGGCGATGGAGGCCCGCGACGCCGCCGCGCTGGCGATAGCACGGCGTCGCGCGGCCGCCGTCAAGCGGGCCTTCGCGCCGGACCTGGTGCACGTCAACGCACTCGGGCCGAGCGTCCTCTTTCACCTGCTGACCGCGACCCCCCATCGGGCGCCGTCCCTGCTCAGGCTCCAGAGCGAGGTCCTGCCGAGCCAGGCGGATGACGGGGACACGCTGCTTCACCGTGCGCTCGTCTCGGCCGACTGGATCGTCGGGTGCTCGCAGGAGATCCTGGACCAGGCCCGGCGGGTCGTCCCCGGGATCACGCCGCGCTCGTCGGCGATCCGGGGCGGCGTCGAGGTCTCGGCCGCGCCGGGCGGCGACCGCACCGGACCGCCCCGCCTGCTCGGCCTCGGTCGCCTGGTGCCGGCCAAGGGCTTCGACGTCCTGCTGGCCGCGTTCGCGGACCTGGCCGAGCGCTTCCCGGAGCTCCGCCTCACGATCGCCGGCGACGGGATCGCGCGCGCCGAGCTGGAGGATCAGGCGTCGGCGCTCGGCGTCGCGCACGCCGTCGACTTCACCGGCTGGGTCGAGCCCGATCGGGTCTGGGAGCTGATCGGCCCCGCGACGGTCGTGGTGATGCCGTCCCGCCGGGAAGGGCTTCCGCAGACCGCGCTCCAGGCGGCCTCGATGGCTCGTCCGATCGTGGCGAGCCGCGTGGGTGGACTGCCCGAGGTCGTCGTCGACCGCGAGAGCGGCATGCTCGTCGATCCCGACGACGCTCCCGGCCTCGCGGAGGCGATCGCCTTCCTGCTCGAGCACCCCGAGGAGGCCGCCCGAATGGGACTGGCCGCCCGGCACCGGATCCGAGAGACTATGAGCCTCGATCGCTGCGTCGACGCGTACGACGATCTCTACCGCACGCTTGCGCCCAACTCAGAATGGTCCCCCTGAACAACGCGCTGTCGCCGAACCCCGCGGGTGTCGCAGCCGAGGTGCTCGACGGCGAGGCGATCATCATCAACCTGGCGACCGGCATCTACTACAGCATGGACGGCGTCGGGGGATCGATGTGGCGCTCGATCGAGGCGGGGCGCAGCCTCGAGCAGATCGTGGCGGCGACGGTGGCCCGCTACGACGTCTCGCCGGAGCGGGCGGAGGAGGACGTCCGGCAGGTCGCCGAGGAGCTCGTCAGGGAGGAGCTCGTGATCGTCGCGGACGGAGGGCCGGGGGCTCCGGAGGCACAGGATTCGAGCGAGGGAGAGAAGCTGCCCTACGAGCCACCGGAGCTGAGGACGTACCGGGACATGGGCGACCTGCTCGCTCTGGACCCGCACCTCCCCGGCATGCCGGATATCCCCTGGAAGCTTGACTGAGCGGTCGTTCGCCGCCCTGAGGGCGGGGTTCGAGCAGGCAAAGAGCTCGCGCTCCGAGGGCCTCGAGTCGTCGTCCTTCTGCGTGGCCGGGGGGACGGTGCGAATCAGCGCCGTCGGCTACGCGCTGGCGCAGGCCATCACCCGGCCCCTCGCCCACCTGGCGACCGCCTCGGGGCCGGCGGCCCTGACCGTCGACGTGTGGGACGCGGCCGACTGCCGCGTCCCGCCGCCCGTGGTCCCGGCGGCGGAGGGCCCCGGGGCCGTGACCTCGTCTCCAGACGGCCGCTTCCTCGTCTACGAGCGGCCGGGCTCGGTGGCGGTCCTCGATCGCGCCTCCCGGCACCTGGTCGGCTGCTTCGAGTCGAGCTCGCGGCTCACGCTCGGCGACAGGGCGAGGCCGCTGAGCGTGCCGCTCGGCGTCTGGTGCGGCGACCGCGACATCCAGCTGATCCATGCGGGCCTCGTCGCGGTCGGGGGCGACGGCGTGCTGCTCGCGGGACCGTCCCGCGCGGGCAAGTCGACCGCGGCCTTGGCCTGTGCCTGCGCCGGCTTCGACTTCGTCGGCGAGGACTTCGTCGCGCTCAGCGGCGATCTCACCGGGCACGGTCTGTTCAACTCGAGCCTGCTCGACCCGGTCCATCTGGCCGGGTTCCCACCCCTGCCGCCAGGCACGATCGACGCCGGACAACCGGCTGACGAGAAGCGGCTGCTCTTCCTCGATGGAGCGCGGGCGGCTCCGATCCGCCTGGTGGCCCTGCCCCTGATCGTCGGCTCCGCGAACTCGCGGACGAGGCCGGCCACGGCCGGGGCGGCGCTGCGCAGGCTCGCGCCCGGTTCCCTGGTCAAGCGCGCGGTGCCCCCGCGGGCCACGCTCAGGCGGATGGCGCAGCTGGTCGACCGCGTGCCGAGCTACTGGCTGGAGCTGGACGGCGAGCT
>JBJMLJ010000531.1:0-3043 GCA_045805365.1 Thermoleophilaceae bacterium | reverse complement strand
GCCGGTGAAGGTGACCGCGATCGCGACGGCCGCCAGCATCAGCAGCAGCACCAACGTCGTGAGGAAGCGCGTGGGGGCCGTCTTCCAGATCGGCCGCCCCTCCCCCACGTCGTAGATCGCGTTCGACGCTCGCATGAAGGCCGCCACGTAGCCCGAGGCGGACCACAGCGCCAGCGCGACGCCGACGACGAACATGATCCCCGCGGCGCCCTGGTTCTTCTGCAGGTTCTTGATCGCGCTCGTGAAGATGTCCTTCGCCGGCCCGGGGGCCACCTTGCCGAGGTTGTCGATCAGCGACTGGGTGGTGCTGTGTCCGGCGAGGCCCAGGATCGAGACGAGGGCCAGCAGGGCCGGGAAGATGGCGAGGATCCCGTAGTAGGTCAGGGCCGCCGCCCAGTCGGTCAGGTTGTCCTCCTTGAACTCCCGGACCGTGCGCTTCAGCGTGGCGAGCCACCCCTTGCCGCCGAGGTCGGTCGGGCCCTCGGGTGGCCGGCCGTTGCCGCGCTGCCGGTCGGACTGCTCGCGTTCCCGCTCTCTCGTCTCAGCCATCGTGCCTCCTCTAGTCGCCCGGCCAGACGCCGGTCAGCTTCTGGAACCCCTGCGCGCCGCCCCGGTCGACGGCCGCCTTGACCAGCCCGAAGACGGCACCCTCCGCGGCGGCGGCCGGGAGGACCTCCTTCCAGCCGTACTCCGACTCCCTGGCCTTGGGCGTCTCCTCCTCGCCGGAGACGCGCTTCCAGATCTGCTTGAAGACCGTGCCGGCGAGGATCCCGCCGAGGACGCTGAAGAGGATTCCGAACGGCTTGTAGAGCAACTTCACCGTCATCGCCTCCGCAGGAACCGGAAGAGCAGGAATGCGGCAAGCACGCCGCCCACCACGGCGGCCACCGGAGCCGGCCGCTGCTTGACCTGCTCCGGCAGATCGCCCAGCTGCTCCTTGCGCTCTTCGACCTTCTTCTGGACCTGGGCCTTGACGTCGGCCTTCTCCGCCAACGCCTCGACGGTGTCGCCGAGCTCCTCGCGGTCTTGCTCGATCTGCTCGCGCAACTGCTCCGGATCGTCGACGGCCTCGCCCGTCACGCGTGTCTTGTCCGCTTCCGTCACGAGCGACCCGCCCTTTCCTTGACCTCGTCGATGTCGGTCTGAACGCTCTGGATCGCCCGCTCCGGCGCCGGCGGGGTCGCCTGCTCCACCTGCGTCTTGCCGGTGAGCGCGAGCACGCCGGCCGTGGCGAACAGAACGACCGCGACGATCAGTGCCGCCAGCCAGCCGGCCACTGCTGTGGACAGGGCCAGGATGGCCGCGGCGATGAGGGCGCCGAGGCCGTAGAGCGCGACGAGACCGCTGCCGCCGAACATCCCAACGCCGATGCCCGCCCGCTTGCCCTTCTCCTGTAGCTCGAGCTGGGCAAGCCGGATCTCCTTGCGCACAAGCGTCGCGGTCTGGTTCGACAGCTGCTGGACCAGCTCGCCGATCGGCTGGTCGGCGGCCTCTTGTCTGGCCACGGTCTCCTCCTCGATTGGCTCCATAGGGCCGCCATTACCGGGACCCCGGCATCCGGAACCGTCATCTGTCGAACTTGGCCATCTCGAACCAGTCGCGCCGACCGCAGGAGGCGGTGCTGCGCTCGTCCGACGACCCCCTCCAGGACGACGCGGTGGCGATCGTGCTTGCACCAGGCGGCTGATCGGGCCGGACCTGCCCGCGCGATACGCTCGTGGGTTGCGTGCCTTCAGACCCCCTCGCATCGTTCACCCGGCAGGTCCGTAGTTGGTTCGAGCGGTCCTTCGAGCGGCCCACTGAGGCTCAATCGCAGGCCTGGCCCGCGATCGCGGGCGGCGAGAACGTGCTGGTCTCGGCGCCCACGGGCTCGGGCAAGACGCTCGCGGCGTTCCTGTGGGGACTGGACCGCCTCGTCGCGGAGCCGGCCGAGCCGCGGCGCACCAGGCTGGTGTACGTCTCGCCGCTGAAGGCGCTCTCCTACGACATCGAGAAGAACCTGCGCGCGCCGCTCAAGGGCATCGGCGGCGACATCGACGTCGCGATCCGCACCGGCGACACGCCTCAGAAGGAGCGCCAGGCGATGCTCCGCAAGCCGCCCGACGTGCTGATCACGACGCCGGAGTCGCTCTACCTGATGCTGACCTCGCGCGCGCGGGAGTTCCTGGTCGACACGGAGTGGGTGATCGTCGACGAGATCCACGCCGTGGCCCAGACCAAGCGCGGCGCCCACCTCTCCCTGACGCTCGAGCGGCTCGAGCACCTCGCCGACCGGCCGCTCCAGCGGATCGGCCTGTCCGCCACCCAGCGTCCGCTCGAGGAGGTGGGCCGCTTCCTCGTCGGCGCCGGCCGCGACTGCCGGATCGTGGACACGGGCATCCGCAAGCCGCTCGACGTGAAGATCCAGGTGCCCGTCGAGGACATGAAGGAGCCGGACGCGCACGACATCGGCGATCCGGCGGTCGAGGTGATGGGCACGGCCGGCGGCGGCGGTGACCTGATGGGGACCGGGCTCGGCGACCGGCCCGCGACGCAGCGTTCGATCTGGCCGGCGATCTATCCCGAGCTGCTCGACCTCGTCAAGCAGCACCGCTCGACGATCATCTTCGTCAACAGCCGCCGCGGCGCCGAGCGCCTCGCGGTGCGGCTCAACGAGCTGGCCGGGGAAGATGGCCAGCCCGCGGCGATCGCGCGCGCCCACCACGGGTCGCTCGCGCGCGAGGAGCGGCTCGTGGTCGAGGACCTGCTCAAGTCGGGTGAGCTGCCCTGCCTCGTGGCCACCTCATCACTGGAGCTCGGCATCGACATGGGCGCGGTCGACCTGGTGCTCCAGGTCGAGTCGCCGAAGTCGGTCACCGCAGGGCTCCAGCGCATCGGCCGAGCGGGCCACGGCGTCGGCGAGGTCTCGAAGGGCAGGATCTTCCCTAAGTTCAGGGCCGACCTGCTCGAGTGCGCGGTGGTCGTCAAGCGCATGCGCGACGGCGAGATCGAGCACACGGTGATTCCACGGAATCCCCTCGACGTGCTGGCCCAGCAGATCGTG
>JBJMLJ010000530.1:0-14119 GCA_045805365.1 Thermoleophilaceae bacterium | reverse complement strand
ACGCTCGACGCCCAGGGCGTCGGCTGGTATCGCAAGGAGTTCAAGCTGCCGAGGGCGCCGCGCGGGCACCGCTACCGCTGGATCGTCCGCTTCGAGTCGGTGAACAACCGGGCGACCATCTGGCTGAACGGCAAGGAGATCGGCACCGGCGGCCCGAGCTTCCTGCCCTTCGAGCTGGACCTGAAAGGCCTCCGCAAGGGGCGCAACCGGCTGGTCGTACGGGTCACCAACCGGCGCGGCCACACCGACCTCACCCACTGGCGCGCCTACGGCCGCGGCGGCTGGTGGAACTGGGGCGGCATCTCGCGCGAGGTCTACGTCAGGCCGGTCGACACGGTCGACATCCAGGACCTCGCCGTCCTGCCGAGGCTGCGCTGCGTCCGCTGCTCGACCAAGGTCGAGGTCCACGTCGTGGTCCGGAACCTGTCGCGCAAGAAGAGGCGCGTCCAGCTGGCCCTGCTCCTGCGCGGGAAGGGCAAGGCGCCGCCGCGGCGGATCGACCTGACGCCACGGCACCTGGGCCCGATGTCCACCCGCGAGATCGTCACGAGCTTCAGGATCCGCAAGCCCCACCTGTGGGAGCCGGGCCACCCGAACCTCTACAAGCTGACGGCAACGGCCGCCACCGACGGGCAGCGGCGGTCGAGCTTCCTGCGCATCTTCGGCGTGCGCCAGCTCAAGCGGCTCAGCAACGGCGAGGTCCTGCTCAACGGCCACAAGCTCCAGCTGCGGGGGGCGAGCATCCACGAGGACGACCCGAGAACCGGCTCGGCGCTGACGCCCCGGCAGCGCTCCAGCATCGTGCAGAACCTGCGCCGCCTCCACGCCTCCTTCGTGCGCTCGCACTACCCCCTGCATCCGGCGCTCATGGAGGCGCTCGACCGCTACGGGATCCTGGACTGGACGGACGCGCCCGTCTACCAGATGCCGAACGCGTACCTGAACCTGCCCAGCGTCCGCCGGGCGGCGCTGTCGGTGGTCGACCGCATGGTGCGTCGCGATCGCAGCCATCCGTCGGTCCTCGCCTGGGCCCTCGGCAACGAGCTCGCATCGGCGTCGACCGCCCCGAGCGAGAACGACACCGTCGGCCCCGGCTTCGCCCGCTACCTCCGGGACGGCGCCAAGCTGGTGCGCAGCCTGGACGACCTGCCGCTCGTGTCCCTCGATCGCGACTCGCGCATCGGCACGCCGACGTACAACCCGGCCTTCAACGTGCTCGACGCGCTCGGCATCAACGAGTACTTCGGCTGGTACCGCTCGGCCCCGGCGAGCCGCGGGCCGGCGCGGATCGACGAGCTCGGCCCGTTCCTCGACGGCGTACACGCGAGCAATCCGCGCATGCCGCTGTTCATCACCGAGTTCGGGGCGGAGGCATCGGTGCACGGAGCGGCCAACCAGCGCGGCACCTACGAGTACCAGGCGGGGCTGCTGCGCGACCAGCTCGCCATCCAGGCTTCGAAGCCGTACATCAACGGGTCGCTGATCTGGATCCTCAAGGACTTCCGGGTCACTCCGGGCTGGACAGGCGGCAACGACATCAGGCTGTCGACGCCCCCCTGGAACAACAAGGGGCTGATCGAGGAGAACGGCGCCCGCAAGCCGGCCTTCAACACCGTGCGCAGGATCTACAAGCGCACGCGGCCCCTCCGGTAGGCCTCCAGGTAGGCCACTAACCTCCCGCGCCGTGAAGCGGACCCTGACGACGGCTCTCCTGCTGGCGCTGACCCTCGCCGGCTGCGGCAACACCAAGGCCGGGCCCGACTCGAGCGACACGCGCACGCAGGCCCTGACCTGCATGACTACGAAGCACAAGCTCGACGCCCGGCTCAGCGGAAAGGACTCGATCCAGGTCGGGAACGCTCGCACCGGCCCGCGGGTCCAGTTCTTCCTGACCCGCGGCCAGGCGGAGGCGGCCCAGTTCCAGGGGACCGCCGAGGGCACCATCGAAAGCGGCGCGGCGCTGATCTACGTGCGCCGCAACGGCGACCAGATCCTCGAGAAGGTCGAGGACTGCATCGACAATCTTTAGCTTGACGGCCGCGCCCGGGGCGGGCAGGATGATTGGCGGTGAGGCTCGCAAGGATGGCTCGGTTGGCGCTACTGGCGCTTGGGGCGGTACTGGCGCTCGCGCAGCCTGCTTCGGCAGGCCGGCTTATCGAAAGCGGCCACGACTTCGACCTGCACTGCGGCAACCAGTCGCCGTCCCACGAGTGCAACATGGTCAAGGTCGCGGTGAACTGGGCGCGTGGCGGCGCTCCGAACCCAACGAAGCCCGTGCTGGTCCTCGACAAGCTGGTCGGCGCGGACACCACTCCGGACGCCCAGGCCGCAATCACCCGCGCGTTCGGGACAGGCGTCGTTCCGATGAGCGTGGTCAACCCCAGCAGCGGCGCGTTCACCACCACGCCGATCGATACGGCCCACTGGAGTGCGATCTTCATCGCCTCGGATGTCAACTGCGGTGGCTGCGACCTGAACAACTTCGTCTCGAGCGGCAACGCCTCGACCCCGGACTCCACGGCCATCTACCAGCGGACGGATGACATCGCGGCCTTCTTCAACGGCGGCGGCGGGATCATCGCCGGCGCGGGCGCCGACGACTCAGGTGGGTTCCCCGGCGTCGCCTTCAGCTCGGCGAACCAGCCGTACTACGGCTTCCTCGCCACCGCGGGTGCCGGCCCCGCCACCGGACCCTTCCAGCTCACCTCGCTGGGCTCGGCTATCGGTCTGGTCAACGACGACACCTTCCCGACCTGCCCAAGCGGGTGCACCCACAACTCATTCGGCTTCCCGCCCGCCGGCAGCCGGCTGAAGGCGGCCGAGCGCGATCCGGTCTCCGGCCGGTTCATCACGCTGATCGAGGACACCGACCCGCCGTTCTCGGCCATCACGTCCGGGCCGGGGGCTACGAGCTCGCACTCGGCGACGTTCGGCTTCGCCTCGAACGAGAGCAAGTCCGCGTTCCAGTGCAGCCTCGACAGCGGCGGCTACGCCGCCTGCTCCTCGCCGAAGACGGTGTCCGGACTCTCGGACGGCGAGCACACCTTCCATGTCCGTGCGATCGACCTGGTCGGGAACGTGCAGCCGACCCCCACGTCGGCCACCTTCTGCGTTCCCGGCGGCACCGAGATCACCGGCAACAAGGTCGACGAGAACTGCGACGGCTTCTCGGCCCCGTTCGACCGGATCGACTCGTCGATCCGCTTCGCGTTCCACCTCTCCCGCCGCTCTACCCAGATCACCACGCTGAACCTGTCGAGGATCCCGAGGGGTTCGAAGCTCAAGGTCTCCTGCAAGGGCGGCAAGCGCAAGGGCTGCCCGTTCAAGTCGAAGAAGGTCAAGATCAAGAAGGGCCGCGCGAAGCTGTCCAGCAAGTTCAAGAGGAAGGGCCACCGGGCGAATCTCCGCAGGGGCGCCAAGATCACCGTCTCCCTCACGAAGAAGGGCGTGATCTCGCAGGTCTACATCTTCAAGGTCAAGCGTGGAACGCTTCCGAGTTTCTCCACCCGATGCCAGCTCCCCGGCAGCCGTAAGCTCCGCAGCAGCTGCCCCTCGTTCAAGTGATGGCACGGCTCACGCACATCATCCGGCTCTGGGTGCTCGTGGCGGTCGCCGCGCTCGTGCTCGCTCCACCGGCCTTCGCCGGCCGGCTGATCGAGAGCGGCCATGACGCCGACTACCACTGCATCAACCTGGGCGGGAACGAATGCGGCTTCGTCGAGGCGTCGCTGAATTACCTCCGCGCGGGGGCGCCCGATCCGGCGAGGCCGATCCTGGTTCTCGACCGCGGGGGCCTGTTGGCGGCACACGCCGTCAACAAGGTGTACGGGGGATGTCCGGGCTCGACCTGCACAGTGGTCGATCCGCGGAACCCGTCCTTCACGACGACAGCGATCGACACCGCCCACTGGAGCGCGATCTACATCGCCTCCGACGTGAACTGCGGCGGCTGCGACCTCAACAACGCGCCCAGCGGTAGCCCGTCGGCGGCGTCGACTCCGGACTCAACGGCGATCTACAAGCGCACGGACGACATCGCGGCCTTCTTCGACTCCGGCGGCGGCATCCTCGTCGGCGCCGGGGCGATCGACTCCGGAGGGTTCAGCGGGGGGCCGACCTTCGACGCCAACAACGTTCCCTATTACTCCTTCGTCGCAAGCGCCGGCGCCGACAACGCGAGCCCGCCCTTCACCCTTACGTCGCTCGGCGCGCGGCTCGGGTTGACCAACAGTGACATCAACTGCAGCCTCTGCTTCACGCACAATTCGTTCGGCTTCCCGCCGGCCGGCAGTCAGCTGAGGGTCGCCGAGGTCGATAACGCCGGCCGCTTCGTGACCCTTGTGCAGGACAGCGATCCTCCGCACGCGTCGATCACCTCCGCCCCTAACGGGGCCACGGCCTCCAGCTCCGCCACGTTCGGCTTCAAGTCGAACGAGCCGGGCTCGTTCCAGTGCAGCATTGACAACGGCGGCTACTCCGGGTGCTCGACCCCCAAGACCGTCTCCGGCCTGCCGAATGGCAAGCACACCTTCAACGTCCGCGCCGTAGACCTCGTCGGCAACGTCCAGCCCACGCCCACGTCCGCGTCATTCTGCATCCCGGGCGGCCCCGAGATCGTCGGCAACAAGGTCGACGAGAACTGCGATGGGTTCTCGGCGCCGTTCGACAAGATCGACGCCTCCGTCCGCTACGCCTTCCGCTTCACGACGAGGGTCACGACCGTGAGCTCGCTGAACCTCTCGAAGATCACCAAGGGCGCGAAGCTCAAGGTCAGCTGCAGTGGCGGCAAGCGCAAGGGCTGCCCGTTCAAGTCGAAGAAGGTGAAGGTCAAGAAGGGCCGCGCGAAGCTCGCGAAGATCTTCAAGCGCAAGCACCGCACCGCCAAGCTCCGCAAGGGCGCGAAGATCACCGTCTCCCTGACGAAGAGCGGCCTGATCTCCAAGGTCTACGTCTTCAAGGTCAAGCGCGCCAAGCTGCCCAGCTTCGCCACCCGCTGCCAGGTTCCGGGCAGCCGGAGGCTCCACAGCAGCTGTCCGGTCTTCAAGTAGCGGTCAGCGGCGCAGCAGCCGGGCGATGACGCCGCCCGCGAACGCGTAGACCACGGCCGCCAGGCCCCAGTTCACGCCGATGTTCGCCTTGTGCCCGTGGAGCTTGAAGACGTTGTGGAATGGCGTCGTGAGCCACCTGGCCGCGTCCAGCAGCGAGTTGACCAGCTGGTTGGCCGTATTCGCCTCGAGCAGCACCAGGACGATCCCGATGACGATGAGCGCCACCACGATCGAGGTCACGATGCTGACCAGCCGCGCGAGCGCCCACAGGCCGCCCCGCGCCATTCCGCCGGCTCCGCCGGCCCTGTTCCTTTGAGCAATCGTTCCCATGCGGCCGCGTTACCCGGCGGCCGCGAACCCCAAGCACCGTCTTCGTGGGGGGTGGGTCACAAAACGGCGGATATACCGCCGGAATGTGACGGACCCCCTGAGCCGCGCCGGAAGAGCGGGCTCAGGCCTGACCCAGCCGGCGCAGGCCGCCGCCCGGCTCGATCTCCAGCAGCTCGACGCGGTTCGAGCCCTGGTGGAAGGACGACTCGGGCACCATCGCGGCGAAGATCACGTCATTCGAGGTGGCCAGGTGGAAGCTCACCGTGGTCGCCTCGATCCTGCCGTTGACGGCGATCGCCAGGTCGCGGCCGGTCGGTATCCCGCGGAGGTGGCCGGTCACGTGCACGGGGATCGTCGGGGAACGGAGGTCCACGTGGCGGAACTCCTGCGGCGCCACGAAGCTCGCGCCCGCGCCGGAGCTGACGTCGAAGCCCGAGAGTGGCTTAAACAACCGGCTCTGGTCGGGGCCGATCCGGAACAGCCGCAACGGGCCGTCGGCGCCGTCGCCGAACAGACGGATCTTGCGCACGAGCTGCTCGTGGCGGCGGCGCTGCCAGTCCGCCTCGTCGAAGTAGAGCGGCTTGAAGGTGTTGCGCTGCAGGATGCGGATCCGCTTGCGCTGCCGGACCGCGCGGCTGAAGGCCGACCTGCCGTCCAACTTCACCTTCGGGTTCACGTTCAGCACGTCGAAGATCGTCGGCAGGATGTCGATCGACTCGGCCAAGGCGTCGTCGATCCGGCCCTTCCTCTGGTCCGGGGCCTTCAGGAAGAACGGGATCGGCCCGATCTCCTCGGCGTTCTGGCGGGTCAGCGTGCGGCGGTCGCGCTTGTGCAGGTCGAAGGCGACGCCGTGGTCGGCGGCCACGACGATGAGCGACTTGTCGTAGAGGCCGATGCGCTTGAGGTGGCGCAGCAGCTCGCCCAGCTCGTAGTCGGCGAAGCCCGCCTGGAGCAGGTGACGCTGGTAGAGCGAGTCGACCTGGGTCGGGTCGTTGTAGGCCTCGCTCGAGAGCCCGGCGATCGGGTCGGCGGCGGTGCGCCTGTATTGCCTCGCGTCGGGCAGGTACTGCCAGGGGACGTGCGGCATGAGCGTGTGCTTGAAGTCGAGCGCCGGCCGCGGCCTGTTCTGGATCTTGGACACCCAGTCGGCGAAGCGCTTGTTGCGGTTGCGGTTGAGGTTCGAGCGGGTGTTGGGCTCGTCGCCGGGCGCGCCGCCGCCGCCACCCCCGGCGTCGCCGCCGAAGTTGCCCCAGTTCTCGGACACCGAGGTCAATTGGTCCTCGATGTGCGGCGGCGAGACCACGTGCAGCCAGACGAGGCCGAGGTCGTCGAACATCGACTTCATCCGGTCGTAGTAGGACTCGTCGAGGCGCTCGTCCTTGCACAGCTCGCGCGGGCAGACCGAGGTCGCCTCCTCGGAGACGTTCAGCCGGTGCGTCTTGGCCAGCAGCGTGAAGATGCTGTGCGGGTGGTCGCCCGAGGTCGGCAGCTTGTCCTTGGCGGGCAGGTCTCCGTCGAAGATCGCCGGCTGGGCGCGCTCGGTCGAGTCGTAGACCGTGTAGGCGTTCCGGAACCAGGTGGAGCTGCGGGCCAGCTCGGCAAAGTGCGGGTAGCGGATCGGGTCGACCCGGCCGTGGCGGTCGAGCAGCGAGTTGATGGGGAACTCGTCGAAGAGGACGACCACGACGTTGGTCCTGGAGACGCCGCCGACGTTGCGGGCGCTCGCCTCCTTGGCGAACGCCACCTTCGACACCGGCGAGATGACGAGAAAGATGAACAGGAAGACGAGCGGCGCGGGCGAGAGCACGTTCAGGAACGAGCGAACGACCTCGGCCCGGGCGTAGGCGAGGGCGGCCAGGACGCCGAGCACCACCGAGCCCGCGATCAGCACTGCGTCCGAGGCGTCGATCGCCTTCTTCAGCAGCTGGGCGGCGAACAGCGCCACGAGCGCCGCGATGAAGAGCAGGTGCAGGGCCTGGCGGGCGCGACGGTGCACCAGCCCGACCAGCAGCTCGAGCGCGATCCCGATCAGCGGCGGCAGCAGCACCGCGTAGATGCCGAAGCTGACCACGTCCCCCGAAGGCGCCCCGCGGGCGGCGAAGAACTCCGGGTTCTTCGACAGCAGGTTGAAGACGGGCTGGGCCAGGGCGAACGACGACAGGACCGCCAGGTGCGCGAAGTCCCAGAAGGCGTCCTTCCAGAACTCGCCCCGATTCGGCGAGGCGGCTTCTGCCGAGCTCATCCCCGCTTGGGGGTGGCGAAGTAGAGGACCCGAGTCCCGGACTCGAGTCGCTCGCTTCGCTGCACGTCGAACGCGTCACCCAGCAGGCGCTCGAAGTTGTCGAGCTGGTAGTCCGGGTGGAGGCCCTCCCGCTTGGGGGCGAGGAGCTTCTGGACCATGGGGTCGTCGCGCGTCGGGAACTCGACCACCAGCGCGCTGCCGAGCCCGGCGAGCCAGTCGACGATCTCGGCGAGCGGGACGTTCGCGCTGATCGCGACGTGGTGCACGAGCGCGAGGGCCAGCACCAGGTCCGGCCTCCCCCGCTCCGGCATCGCCTTGCGCTCGAGGCCGCGCCAGCCGAGCCCCGGCGAGGGGTCGGCGAGGTTCATCGTCAGCGGCAGGATCGTCTCGTCGCCCTGGTCGCGGAGCTCGCGGTAGAGCAGCTCGACGGGGCCCTGGTCGGCGTCGACGGCCACGACGTAGCGAGCGCCCTCCGCCGCGATCCGCGAGTAGCGGCCGTTGTTGCAGCCGATGTCCCAGGCGAGCTTCCATGGCTGCGAGGTCGCCACCTCGCGGACGAAGTCGTCCTTCCGCTTCGCGTCGTCGTCGGTGTAGGTGTTGCGCTCGCCGTAGGCGACCCAGACGCCCTCCGGCGGATCCCACTCGAGCCGCGAGACGAGCTTCCTCATCTTGCGCACGTTGGCGAGGATCAGCTGCTTGCCCATGCCGGCCCGCTTGACCTCCTGCTTCGTCTCGCGCGGCTTGTCGGCGTAGCGCTGCTCCAGCCGGGCGTGGAGGAAGACGTTGGTCGTGAGCCCGCGCCGGAAGCGGTCGCGGAACGACATGAGCCCGCGCATCTGGGCCGGCGTGATGCCGTCGATCGAGCCCCGCAGCCAGGGATGGAAGGGCACGTCCTTCACCGCCTGGAGCAGCAGCGGGTAGAGGTAGAGCATGCAGAACTGGCGATAGCCGACCCAGGGCTCGCCCTCGCGCACGCGCTCGAAGGAGCCGAGGTCGACGAACACCGCCCTGCCGCCCTTGAACTGGACGTTGTAGGGCGAGGAGTCCTTGAGGATCAGGTCACGGTCGAGCGCGGCCAGCAGCAGGTCGAGCTGAAGCAGGGCCGCGTCCTTCAGCATCGAGAAGGTCCACTCGTAGGGGTAGGAGACGAACGGGATCAGCTCGTGCTTGAGGACGCCCGCGGTCTCGGTGGGGAGCACGCCGGCGGCGCCCGGCAGCCCGTCGGCTCGCTCGGTCTCGACTATGCGCGGGTCGTCGAGGAGGCCGCTGGCGGCCAGCGCCTCGAAGTCCTCCATCCCCTCCTTGGACAGCGCCCGGTAGATCTCGTCGCCGGCGTAGAAGACCCGGCTCTCCGGGTCCCGAAAGGAGCCAGGCTCGATGCCGGCGGGGGCAGAGGTTTCCGAAGGCGGCGTAGACATCGGCGCAGCGAAAGACAACCGCCCGCTGGGCGGGCGGCGGCGAAGTGTAGAGAGCGCCGACTCGGCGCCTAGGCCTGGTCGGGCTTGGACGCGGCCTCGGCCTCCGGCTCATCCTTCTTGATCCGGAGGAACCTCAGCAGCCGGTTCCAGTAGAGCTTGGCGGTGACCGCAACCGCAGCGAGGCCTCCAGCGATGATCTGGAGGATCATGCTCCCGCTGCCGGGATCCAAATAGGCGAGAACGGTGGTCATCGTCGGGGCTCCAACGAGGTCGGGGACGCGGGCCACGGTAGCAGACGATGTTGTCGTCTCGTTACCCACTGGGCGAATGTGAAATTGCGGTGAAAGCGGGCTGACTCTCTACCCTACGCGCGTTCCCTCATGAAGCTGATCATCCAGATCCCCTGCTTCAACGAGGCCGCTCAGCTCCCCCAGACACTGGCCGAAATCCCGCGTTCCGTGCCAGGGTTCGACGAGGTCGAGTGGCTCGTGATCGACGACGGCTCGGAGGACGAGACGCTCGAGGTCGCGCGCGCCCATGGCGTGGACCACGTGGTCCGGCTGACCAACAACAAGGGGCTGGCGGCCGCCTTCCAGGCCGGGCTCGACGCCTCGCTGAAGCTCGGCGCGGACGTGATCGTCAACACCGACGCCGACAATCAGTACCACGGCGGCGACATCCCGAAGCTCGTCGCGCCGATCCTGGCCGGCCATGCCGACATGGTCATCGGCGACCGGGAGACGGACAAGATCGAGCACTTCTCGCCGCTGAAGAAGCGGCTCCAGCGGTTCGGCAGCGTCGTGGTCCGACGCGCCTCCGGGACCCGGGTGCCCGACACGACCTCCGGCTTCCGCGCCTACAACCGCGAGGCGGCGCTGCAGGTCCAGGTCGTCTCCAAGTTCACCTACACCCTGGAGACGATCATCCAGGCGGGCAAGATGCTCGTGGCGGTCGAGCACGTCCCGATCAAGACCAACCCCACGAGCCGGCCGTCGCGGCTGTTCCCGTCGATGTGGGCCTACGTCCGCCGGAA
This sequence comes from Thermoleophilaceae bacterium, assembly GCA_045805365.1. Classification (GTDB taxonomy): domain Bacteria; phylum Actinomycetota; class Thermoleophilia; order Solirubrobacterales; family Thermoleophilaceae; genus DASXBA01. The sequence goes on along the minus strand of JBJMLJ010000530.1, from coordinate 4,048 downwards.
CGCCACTTCGATCTTCCGCATCTACACGTCCTACGAGCCGCTCCGCGTGTTCCTCGCCGCCGCCGCGCTCACGGCGCTCGTGGGCGGCGTGATCTGGGCGCGGTTCCTCTGGTTCTTCTTCTTCGGCGACGGCAAGGGACACATCCAGTCGCTCATCCTCGGCTCGACGCTCTTCATCGTCGCCGTGCAGTTCGCCGCACTCGGCGTGATCGGCGACATCCTCGCCGGCAGCCGCGTGCTCCAGCAGCGGATCCTCGAGCGGGTGCGCCGGGTGGAGCTCCAGGTCGGTGTGGCGCCGTCGCACTACGAGCCCGGCGAGGAGCCGACGGGGCAGCCGCCCACCACCGGCGCCCAGGCGGGCCACGCGACCGGCAAGCCGCCGGAGAGGATCGAGGCGTGAGCGGCGGCGGCGTCGCGGCGGCGGACGTCCCCACCGGCAACACGTTCGACAAGTACGGCTCGTCCAACCCGGTGGTGAAGCGCCTGATGGCCGGCTTCCACGGCTCGCTCGACGAGCTCTGGGAACGGGCGCGGCCGTCGTCGCTGCTCGACGTCGGCTGCGGCGAGGGGGTGCTGACGGCGGAGTGGGCCGAGCGCCTGGGCGACGGGCGCGTCGTGGGGATCGACCTCGACGACCCCAAGCTGCGGGCGGAATGGGAGTCGCGCCGGCGCCCCAACCTGGAATTCCGGGCCGAGGAGGCCACTTCGCTGTCCTTCGCCGACGACGAGTTCGACATGGCGGCGGCCATCGAGGTGCTCGAGCACGTCCCCGAGCCGGAGGCGACGCTCGCCGAGATGGCCCGCGTCGCCGGTAGTCGGTTGCTGGTCTCCGTTCCGCGGGAGCCGCTGTGGCGCGGACTAAACCTGGCCCGCGGCGCCTACTGGCGCGCGCTCGGCAACACCCCAGGGCACCTGAACCATTGGTCCAAGCGGTCGTTCGTCTCGCTCCTGTCGCGCTACGGCGAGGTCGAGGAGACGCGCGCCCCCTTCCCCTGGACCATGCTGCTTGTCCGCGTCGGTTAAGCGAAGCGGGTACGGCCGGGGCGCCGCGATCCTCTCGGTGGGGATCGGCACCACCGGGCTGATCACCTTCGCCTACTTCTCCCTGGCGAGCTACGCGCTGCCGGCGTCGGAGTACGGCCAGGTCACGCTGCTGTGGTCGGCGATCTTCATCACGGTGTCGGTGCTCTACCGGCCGGTGGAGCAGCTCCTCTCGCGCACCATCGCCGACCGCGACGCGCGCGGGGTGACGGGCAACGAGCACCTGCGGATCGCCGCCACCATCCAGCTCGCCCTCGGCCTCGTCTTCGTCGCCGGGGCGCTTCTGTTCCGGCATCCGATCCAGTACGACCTCCTCGGCGGCTCCGCGAGCCTGTACTGGATCCTGATCGCGGCCGTCCTGTCCTACGCGGTCAGCTACTTCGCGCGCGGCTTCCTCGCCGGGCATCACCGTTTCGGCCTCTACGGCGGCCTGGTGCTGATGGAGGCCAGCTCGCGCTGCCTGTTCGCGCTGGCGGTGATCGTGGGCATCGCCGACGGCCAGACCGCGGTGGCGCTCGGCATGGCGGCCGCACCGCTCGTGTCGCTGGCGGTGGTGCCGTGGGCGCTCGGACGGCGGCTCCGGCGGATGCCGAGCGTTCCCGACGAGCCCGCCGATCCGGAGGCCGAGGCCCAGGGCGAGCCGGAGTTCACGCTGGCCCGGGGCGCCGGCTTCGCGGTCGCGGTGCTGCTGATCATGCTCTCCGAGCAGACCTTCCTGAACGCCGGGCCGCTGCTCGTCAAGGTCACCGAGGGGCACCGCGGCGCCGCCCTGGCCGGCTTCGCCTTCAACGTGCTGCTGATTGCGCGCGCCCCGCTCCAGCTCTTCCAGGCGATCCAGACCTCGATCCTCCCCCACCTCACCCGCCTGCGGGCGGGCGGCGAGGCGGACCCGTTCCGGCGCAGCGTCAACGTGACCCTGGCGGCGATCGGCGCCTTCGCCGGGGTGGTCGCGCTCGTGATGCTGGCGGTAGGTCCCGCCCTGATGGGCGTCGTCTTCGGCGGCTCGGGCCACTACGACCGCGGCGGCCTGGTGCTGATCTCGCTGGGGATGGGCCTCTACCTCTCGGCCGCCACGCTCAACCAGGCGCTGCTGGCCCGGGCTCGGGCGCGGGCGGCCTGCACCTGCTGGGTAATCACGGCGGCCCTGTTCGCCGCCTTCCTGATAGCGGTCGACTTCGACGACCGCGTCCTCCAGGTCGAGACCGCCTACCTCGCCGCCGCGCTCACCCTGTGCGCGGGCCTGTACACGCTGTACCGGCGCGGGTAGGGCGCGTGTAGCAACCTCCGGCCACGGGGATATCCCGTGCACGGGACCGGCAGGACGCTGGATGAAAGGCATGGGACGCAGACACGGACGCATTGCGCTTGCGGCCGCCGCGCTGACGCTGCCAGGCGTGCACGTGCAGGCGCCGTTGCCGGCCGCTCCGAAGCTCCCGACGCTCCCCAGCGTGCAGACCCCGACGGTTCCCGACGAGCGCGTTCCCAGCGTGCCCTCTGCTCCGCAGCTCCGGTCGACCCCGTCGCTGCACTCCGTGGCCGGACCCTCGGCCGGCGGATCGGCTCCGTCCGCCGGCGCGGTGCCGGCTGCCGCCTCGCCCGCGGGCCCGGCCGCGCAGAGCGCACCCGGCTCGACGGCGTCGCCGACGCCGCCCGCCCCGGCCCAGGCCCGCCGCTCGGGCCGCGCGAGCGGCACCCGCTCGTCCCCGCGCGAGCGCAGCTTCCGCCACACCGCGAGACGGCTCGAGCCCTGCCTCTTCGCGCTGTCGGGGTTCGACCGCCGCGTGATCGTGCTTCGCGCGGGCTACGGCGGCCGGCGGCCCCTCAGCCGCGGCCGGGTGGCTCGCCGGCTGCACACGAGCGTCCGCAGGGTGCGTGGAGCGGAGCGGCGCGCCCTGAGCGAGCTGCGGACCACGAGCCGGACACGCGGCTGCCTCGGGGACGCCGGCTCCGGCGGGATCGTCCTCGCGGCCGTCGTCGACAGTGCCGCCGCGCATCCGCTGATCCCCGCCGGGCGCAGCGGCGACGCCCGCCTGGTTGTCGCCGCTGCGAGCGCCGGCTCTGGCGAGTCCGAGCGCGCCACGGTCGACACTGGGGCCGTGCTCTCCACGCATGCCGCCGGCGGCTCGGGGCCCGCCCAGGAGGCCGTGGTACGCGCGGCCGCCGAGGCGTCCGGCAGCCCGCCGCTGGTCGCGATGCTGGGCCTGTTCGCGCTGGTCGCCCTGCTCGTGGCGGCCACCATGGCGCTGCTCCTCCGCCGCCGCGCCGCCACGCCGGCGCCGGTTGACGGCCCCCCGCCCCCCGTCGCCGCTCCGGCCCCGCCGATGGCCGCCCCGCCTCCGCCGGTCGAACCGCCGCCCCCAGAGCCTGTCGCGCAGAGCCCGGCGCCGGAGCAGGCACCCGCGCAGCCGCAGCCCCCGCCCGCGGCCCGAAGGGTCTCGAACCGCACCGCGCTGGGCGTGGCCGCGTCGATGGCCTCGCTGGCGGCCGGCTACCTGGTCCGCAGGCGCCGCCGCTAGCGGGGGCGCTACGGTCGCGGGGTGACTCCCGCCATCGTGGTTCCGCGCCGCTTCAACGGGCCGCCCGACTCCGGCAACGGCGGCTACACCTGCGGCCTGGTGGCCGGGCTCGTCGTCCCGGGGGGCGCCGAGGTCTCACTGCGCTCGCCGCCTCCGCTGGAGACCGCCCTCGCGGTGGAGCGCGACGCCGACGAGGTCCGCGTCCACGACGGCGACACGCTCGTCGCGGAGGGTCGCCCGGCGTCGCTCGACCTCGATCCGCCCCCGCCGCTGGACCCGGACGAGGCCGCCGACGCCTCCCGGGCGGGGTTCGAGCGCTGGGACGGGCCGCACCCGTTCCGGACGTGCGTCGTCTGCGGTCCCGACCGGGAGGCCGGCGATGGCTACCGCATCTTCCCCGGCCGCGTGTCCGACGGCCAGCGCTTCGCCGCCGACTGGACCCCGGACCCATCGCTCGCGGACGCCGACGGCCTGGTTCGACCGGAGTGCGT
>JBJMLJ010000529.1:0-1574 GCA_045805365.1 Thermoleophilaceae bacterium | reverse complement strand
GAGCGCGCTCGAGGACGAGGTCGAGAGGACGCGGTCTTCGCCGAGGCAGACCCCGTTGACGCCGAGCCCGAAGGCGTCCTCCAGCGAGACGGGCACGATCTCGACCTTCTTCTGCTCGAGCCACGTGACGAGCGAGGACGAGGCGGCGTCGACGCATACCGCCGCCAGCCGCTCGCCGAGCATGCACATGAGCACGTCGATGTGGACGTAGTGCGGCGGGATGCGCTCGATTCGCACCTCCCAGCCGTCCTGCTCGAGCCATGCCGCCACCTGGAGGGCGGCCGCCTCCTGGGTGCGCTCCTCGCCGTTGCCGATCACGGCGACGCCCGGCTCGACGGTCATGAAGTCGCCGCCCTCGAAGGCCGCGGCGGTGACCATGTCCCTGATCGGGATCCCCGCCTCCTCGTAGAAGCGGATGACCGGCGCGTACTCGCCGCGCCGCCACCACTGGTGGAGCTGCGTGACGATGGCCCCGTCTGCGGTCATGATGCTCGAGTCGCGCGCGAAGACCTGGTAGGGGAGGGCCGGATCGGGCTCGAGCAGGTGGACGCGGACGCCGGCGTCCTCGTACGCGGAGACCATCTCGGCGTGCTGGCTTCGGGCCTGCGCCGGGTCGAAGCTGCGTCCGCTGTCGAGTGTGGCGCGCGAGATCGCGCTGGTGGGCAGCCAGCGGAAGTTGTCGGGCGGGCAGAGGAGGACGTCGAGCAGGCGGCCGTACTCGGAGTCGACCCCCCAGGGAATCTCAGCGGTCATGTCACGTTTGGAATCCGGACGTCACGGGAGTCTGCCAGGGAGGATCCCGATGACGGACGAGAGCGTGAGACGCAGGGTGGTGGTGCACGGGCGCGTGCAGGGAGTGGCCTTCCGCGACGCCACCCGCCGGCAGGCGAGCACGCGGGGGGTGGCCGGCTGGGTCACCAACCGCTCCGACGGAGCGGTGGAGGCGGTGTTCGAGGGCGAGCCTGACGCCGTCCGTTCGCTCGTGCGGTTCGTCCGCGAGGGCCCGCGGGCGGCCGACGTCGACCGGGTCGAGGAGAGCGAGGAGGACCCGGAGGGGCTCTCGGACTTCAGCGTCCGCTAGCCGATCAGTAGCGCCCTTTTCACGTTCGTGCGCCCGCGGTCGCGCGCGCCGCCGTAGCTTCGCGGGCGTGACCGCCGACCGCTCCCGCACCGAGATCGTGGGCTGGCTCGCCGCCGGCGCCGTAGTGCTCCTTCTGGCTTGGAAGCTGCTGGCCCCGCACGGCGACGGAGGCGGAGCGCCGGTCAGCGTGGCGCGGCCTGCGGCGGCGTCCGCGGCGTCGGGAGGGTCATCCCGCACGGTCTATGTCCACGTAGCCGGGATGGTGCGGCGGCCCGGGCTCTACAGGCTGGCCGGCGGGGCGCGGGTCGATACGGCGATACAGCGGGCCGGCGGGGCGCGCAGGGGCGCCGACCTGTCAGCCGTCAACCTTGCCATGCGGGTGCAGGACGGCCAGCAGGTGCTGGTCCCGCGCCGCGGCGCGGCAGCCGCCGGCGTCACGGCGGGCGGCGGCGCTACGGGCGGCGGCGGCGGGACCAGGCTCAGCCTCGCCACG
>JBJMLJ010000528.1:0-2826 GCA_045805365.1 Thermoleophilaceae bacterium | reverse complement strand
CGTCTGCGTGAACCTCTATCCGTTCGAGCGCGTCTCGTCGGTCCGCGGCGTGAGCCAGGACGAGGTGATCGAGAACATCGACATCGGCGGTCCGACGCTGATCCGTGCCGCGGCGAAGAACCACGTCTACGTGGCGGTGGTCACCTCGCCGGAGAGCTACGACGCGGTGCTCGACGAGCTGCGCGCCAGCGACGGCCGGCTCTCCGAGCGCACGCGCGAGTCGCTGGCGATGGAGGCCTTCTCCTACACCGCCCGCTACGACGCCGCGATCTCGCGCTGGTTCGCCGAGCGCGAGGAGGACTTCCCGAGCCTCTACGCCCAGGCCTTCGAGAAGGTGCTCGACCTCGCCTACGGCGAGAACCCCCATCAGCGCGCCGCCTACTACGCCGAGGCGGGCGCGCGGACGCACCTGCTCTCGATGGTCTCGAAGCTCCACGGCAAGGAGCTCTCCTTCAACAACCTGCTCGACCTGGACGCCGGCCGCCGCCTGGTCGAGGAGTTCGAGGTGCCGGCCGCGGCGATCATGAAGCACAACAACCCCTGCGGCTGCGCGGTGGGCGCCGACGCCGCGGAGGCCTTCGAGAGGGCGCTCGCCACCGACCGCATGAGCGCCTACGGCGGCGTCTACTGCTTCAACCGCAAGGTCGACAAGGCTCTGGCCGAGAAGCTCCACGAGATCTTCGTCGAGCTCGTCTACGCCCCCGAGTTCGACGAGGACGCCCTGGCCGTCCTCGAGCAGAAGCCGAACGTCCGGATCCTCGAGAGCAAGGAGCGCCGCCGGGTGCCGGTGACCGAGCACGACTCCAAGCGCGTGCGGGGCGGCCTGCTGGTTCAGGACCGGGACACCGGCATGGAGCTGCGGGAGGAGATGCAGGTCGTCACCGAGCGCAAGCCGAGCGAGCCGGAGTGGGGCGAGCTGCTCTTCGCGATGCGCGCCTGCAAGCACGTTCGCTCGAACGCCATCGTCCTGGCCAAGGACCTCGCCACCGCCGGCATCGGCGCTGGGCAGATGAGCCGCGTCGACTCGGTGCGGATCGCCGTCGACAAGGCGGGCGCGGCGGAGATCGACCTCGACGGCGCGGTCCTCGCGTCCGACGCCTTCTTCCCCTTCGCCGACGGCCCCCAGCAGGCGATCGACGCCGGCGTGCGGGCGATCATCCAGCCCGGCGGCTCGACTCGCGACAACGAGGTGATCGCGGCCTGCGACGCCGCGGGCGTGGCAATGGTGTTCACCGCCCGCCGCCACTTCCGCCATTGACGGGACACTCTTCGATAGTTCTCGAACGGAGTGGCTAGGATTGACTCCGGTGGAGCGATGAGAGAGCCGCACCATCCCTCCTGCGAGGAGCTCGACCTCTCCGACGTGCTACACGCTCTGAGCGACCCCGCTCGCCTCGAGATAGCCAGGCGACTGGCGGCCGGCAACGAATGGGCCTGCGGCCGCTTCGAGATCGGCCTCTCCAAGGCCACGCTCTCGCACCACTTCCGCGTGCTGCGCGAGGCGGGCATAGTCAAGACCCGCGTCGAGGGCCGAAAACGAATGCTCTCCCTGCGCCGGAAGGACCTGGACGCATGCTTCCCGGGGCTCCTCGACGCCGTGCTGAACGGGCACGTCCGCCGAGCGGCGTAGGCGCTACGTCCGACCTGGGAACTGGGCGCCGGCCGGCGGGGACTCCGTAACGCCCATCTCGATCTCCCCGTGGCAGTTGGCGCAGACGAGCACACACTTGCGCGCTTCCTCCCGGTAGGCCGCAAGCGACTTCCCGTGGCTCGCGTTGACCGTGAATTGCTTGGTCGAGGGGTCGACGTGGTGGAAATGCAGGCTGACTATCGCGCGGTGATACCCGCAGAGCGCGCAGCAGCCGCGATGACAAAGTGCCCCCGGAGGGACTCCAACCCTCACCTTTTCGGTTAAAAGCCGAACGCTCTAAGCAATTGAGCTACGGGGGCGGGAGCAATGCTAGACGGGGTTCGCCGGCCGTCAGGCCGCGGCCGTCTCCGCGTCCTTTAGCGCCGTGACCTCCACGTCGCCGCCGGTCACCAGGGCGGCGATCCGCTCGACGACCTCGGCGTCGAACTGCGTGCCCGCGCAGCGACCTAGCTCGCTCAGCGCCTCCTGCACCTCAACGCCGCTGCGATAGGGGCGGTCGGAGGTGAGGGCCTCGAAGGCGTCGGCGACGAACAGGATCCTCGACTCGATCGGGATGTCCTCGCCGCTCAGGCCCTCGGGGTAGCCGCCGCCGTCGATTCGCTCGTGGTGGTGGCGGATCCAGAAGGCCTCGTCGCGGAGGCCGGCATGGGCCAGGATCACCGAGCCGACGATCGGGTGCCGCTGGATCTCGGCGTACTCCTCGGGCGTCAGGCCGCCGGGCTTGCCGAGGATCTCGCTGGTCACGGCGACCTTGCCGATGTCGTGGAGCAGGGCGGCGCGGCGTAGGCGGACGATCCGCTCGGTGTCGAGGCCGAAGCTCTTCGCCAGGGCGGCGGCGTAGTTGGCCACGTTCTCGGAGTGGTCGCTAGTCCGCAGGCGGCGGTCGATCATCTCGACCAGGGAGTAGAGGTGGGCCACCGCGTGCTCGCGCTCGTCGTCGGTCTCGAGCGCCGCCGTCTCCCGCGCGAGGGCGCAGATGTTCTTGCCATTGCGCTTCGCCCAGTAGAGGGCGTCGTCGGCTCGCTTGTGGAGCTGGTCGACGGTCTCGCCATCCCCTGGGCAGCTGCTGATGCCGGCGCTCACCCGGACGGCCACCCCGGGCACGAGCTCCTGGCGGGCGACGGCCGCCCGGATGCGCTCGGCCACGAGCAGGGCGTCGAGCTGGTCGATCTCCG
>JBJMLJ010000527.1:0-8905 GCA_045805365.1 Thermoleophilaceae bacterium | reverse complement strand
CGCCCCGGGTGACGTGCGGACGCCGGAGCAGGCCCGGGTGCTCGCGCGGACCGACCTCGCCGCTCGGGTCTCGGACATCGACCACGCCAGCGTGGTGCTCGTAGTCGACACGGAGCTCGTCGACGAGGCGCCCATCCTCGACCTGCGCGTGCGCAAGGCCGTCCGCCGTAACGGGACGCGCCTCGTGGTAGCGACCAGCCGGCCGTCGTCGCTCGATGCCAACGCCTCCGCCACGCTTCGCTTCGCCCCCGGGATGGCCGAGGTCGCGCTCGGCCGGCTGGCGGCGGCACTCGGCTCCACGCGCGCGACGGCCGACCCGGACGCCGACGGCCGGGCCGCTGCCGAGCTCCTGCGGGACGCCGAGGACGTCGTGATCGTCTGGGGCGAGCGCGTGGCCCATGCCGAGCGCGGCGTCCAGGGAGTCGAGGCGCTGCTGGCGCTGGCCACCGCGGTGGGAATGGCCGACAAGCCCGAGTCGGGCCTGATCGAGATCCCGGCCGGTACCAACGGGCGGGGCCTGCGCGAGGTGGGCTGCTCGCCGCACCTGGCGCCGGGACTGAAGGACGCGGACGCGGTCGGCATGACGGCGACCGAGATGGCGCGCGCCGAGCACAAGGCGCTCCTGCTCGTCCATACGGACCCCGCCAGCGACCTCCGCGAGCGCTCGCTCTGGGAGACGGCGATGGAGAAGGCGGGCAGCGTGATCGCCTTCTCCGCCTTCCGCAGCGAGGCCTTGGAGGCCCACGCCGACGTCGTCTTCCCGTCCGAGGCCGGCGCCGAGAAGGAGGGCACGCTCACTCACCCGGACGGCCGCCTCCAGCGGCTGCGCCAGGCGCTCGGCCATCCCGGCGAGGTCCGCGCGGCCTGGTGGGTCCTCGCCGAGCTCTGCGAGCGCGCCGGCGCGGGCCTGGATGCCGACAGCCCGCCCGCCCTGACCGACAGGGTGGCCGAGGCCGTGCCCTTCTACGGCGGGGTCACGCTGGACGAGATCGCCGGCGACGGGATCCGCTGGCAGGAGCGCGGCGCTGCCTCGTCGCTCCCCACGGCGCAGCCGTCCGAGGACCGCCTCGAGCCGCCCCCGGAGCTCCCGGACGGCCTCCGCCTGGGGGTGCGGCCCTCGCTCTGGGCGGGCCGCGAGACCGAGCACTCGCCGGCGCTGCGCTTCCTCGCCGGCCACTCCCGCGCGGAGCTGTCCCCGAGCGACGCCCGCCGGCTCGGCATCGCGCCCGGCGACGAGGTCGTCGTCTCGGTCAACGGCTCCAGCGTTCGCGCCGCGGCCGCCGTGCGCTCGTCGGTCAACGACGGCGACGTCTTCCTCGTCGGCGAGCAGCTGCCCGGCGGCCGGGTGGAGGTGACGAAGGCGTGATCGAGACCACGCTGGTCCAGATCGTCAAGTCGCTCGTGATCTTCGCCGTGGTTCTTGGGATCGCGCCGCTTCTGGTGGTGCTGGAGCGCAAGCTGCTCGGCCGCTTCCAGGCCCGCTACGGCCCCAACCGCGTCGGCCCGCGCGGGCTGCTCCAGCCGATGGCCGACGTGCTGAAGCTGTTCTCGAAGGAGCAGTTCTCGCCGGAGACCTCGGTGCCCTGGATGATGGCCCTGGCGCCGGTGATCACGATCACCACCGCGGTCGCCACGCTCGCGATCCTGCCCTTCGGGCCGTTCAACGCCTGGGGCGGCAACTTCGGGCTCTACGGGATCGACGTCTCGATCGGGCTCCTCTACTTCTTCGCCTTCGGCTCGCTCGCCTTCTACGGGCTGATGCTGGGCGGCTGGTCCTCCGGCTCCAAGTTCTCGTTCCTCGGCGCGATGCGCTCCGCCGCCCAGCTGATCTCCTACGAGGTCTCGCTCGGGCTGTCCCTGCTTGGCGTGGTGATGACCGCCGGCTCGCTCTCGCTCGTGCACATCGTCGAGGCGCAGAGCCACATCTGGTACGTGGTGCCGCAGTTCGTCGGCTTCCTGATCTTCATGGTCGCCGGCTTCGCCGAGACGGCCCGCGCCCCGTTCGATCTCCCGGAGGCGGACGCCGAGATCGTGGCCGGCTACAACACCGAGTACGGCGGGATGCGCTTCGGCTCGTTCTTCCTGGGCGAGTACATCGAGATCGTGATCATCTCGGCCATCGCGGCGGCCTGCTTCTTCGGCGGCTGGCACGGCCCGGGCCCGATCGCGCTCGCCCCGCTGTGGATGCTCGTAAAGATCTTCTTCGGGGTGGTCTTCTTCATCTGGGTGCGCGCCACGCTGCCGCGGCTGCGCTACGACCAGCTGATGTCGTTCGGCTGGAAGGTCCTGCTGCCGCTCGCCACGCTCAACGTCCTGGTAACCGCGATCTTCGTGGCCACGTGAGCGCCTGGCGAGAGGACGCGGTCCAGGTCGGGCGCGGGCCGGAGCCCGGCGGCCTGGGCGGCGCCTACAGGACCTTCGGCGCGACGCTCAAGGGCCTGCGCACCACGCTGGCCCGGGTGATCGAGGGGCCGGTGACGATCCAGTACCCGGAGCAGAAGACCCCCGTCTACCCGCGCTTCCGCGGTCGCCACAAGCTCCACAAGTTCGAGGACACGGGCCTCGAGAAGTGCGTCGGCTGCTCTCTCTGCGCGGCGGCCTGCCCCGCCAAGTGCATCCGCGTCGTGGCGGCCGAGAACACGCCCGAGCACCAGGTCTCGGCCGGCGAGCGCTACGCCGCGGTCTACGAGATCAACATGACCCGCTGCATCTTCTGCGGCTACTGCGAGGTCGCCTGTCCGTTCGACGCGATCACGATGGGCAACGACTACGAGCTCGCGGACTACGAGCGCTCGGACCTCATCTTCACCAAGGAGATGCTGTTGGCGGACCCCCCGGAGCACACGCCGCTGCGGCGGGAGGGCGAGTAGGCCGTGTGGTTCGAGCAGGTCATGTTCTTCGTCGCCGGGATCCTGGCGATCGGAGGCGCCCTCGGCGTCGTGATGCTGCGCAATCCCTTCTACTCGGTGCTGGCGCTCGTTGCGCACCTCGTAGCCCTGGCGCTGCTCTTCCTCCTCCTTCGCGCGCAGTTCGTCGCCGCCGCCCAGGTCGTGGTCTACGCGGGCGCGGTGATGGTGCTCTACGTCTTCGTCGTCGCCTACATCGGCGGCTCCGACGAGCCGCTGCGGCCCGAGGGCGGGCTGATCGGCTCGTTCGGGCCGCTGTTCGCGGCGGCGATCGGCGTCGAGCTCTGCATAGCGATCCTCGGCACCGGGCTCGACGCGGTCGATTCGCGCGGGCCCGACGTGGGCGCCGGGTTCGGCTCGCCGGCGCAGATCGGCGCGCTGCTGCTCCAGAGGTTCCTGGTGCCGTTCGAGGCGGCGTCCTACCTGCTGCTGGTGGCGGCCGTCGGCGCGGTCGTGCTGGCTAGGCGACGTCGAGGTCTCGAGGAGCCGAGCTGATGGATGTCGCCTGGTTCCTCGTCCTCTCGGTCTTCATCTTCTGCATCGGCATCGCCGGCGTGCTCACCCGCCGCAACCCGCTCGTCGTGCTGCTCTGCCTGGAGCTGACGCTGAACGCGGGCAACCTGGCGCTCGTCGCCTTCGCCCGGATGCACGGCGGCGCGGCCGGGCAGGTGTTCGCGCTGATCGTGATGGTGATCGCCGCCTGCGAGGTGGTGATCGGCCTCGGGATCATCGTCGCGCTCTACCGGCGCCGGGTTCCGATCGACGTGGACGAGCTGTCGGAGCTACGCGGCTAGTCGATGGACGCCATCTCGTTCGGCTGGCTCGTCCTCGCCTTTCCCGTGGCGGGAATGCTCACCGTCTCCCTCCTGTGGAGCCGGCTGCCCGGCCGGAGCGCCGGCTGGATCGCGAGCGGGGCGATCCTCGGCTCCTTCGTCTGCTCGATCGGGATGCTGGTGGACCTCCAGAGCCGCTCGGAGGGGGCGCGGACTCTCGTCGACTCGGCCTGGACGTACGCGTCGGTCGCGGGCTTCAAGGCCGACATGCAGATCCTCGTCGACCCGCTGGCGGTGTTCATGTGCCTCGTCGTCAGCGGGGTCTCCTTCCTGATCCACGTCTACTCGGTCGCATACATGACCGGCGACCGCGGCTACTCGCGCTACTTCGCCTACCTCAACTACTTCGTCTTCTCGATGCTGCTGCTGGTCCTGGCCGGCAACTTCGTGCTGCTGATCGTCGGCTGGGCGTTCGTCGGCGCCGCCTCCTACCTCCTGATCTCGTTCTGGTACCGCCGCAGCACGGCCACCCACGCGGGGATCAAGGCCTTCGTCATCAACGTCATCGGCGACGTCGGGCTCGTGATCGCGGCATTCCTCCTGTTCCACAAGACCGGCTCGCTCAGCTACCAGGGCATCTTCGGCGCGGCCGACGACGTCTTCCATACGAACCAGGGCACACTGGTCGCGGCCTGCCTCCTGATCCTCGTGGGCGCCTTCGCCAAGTCGGCCCAGCTCCCGCTGCACACCTGGTTGCCGGACGCGATGGAGGGCCCGACACCGGTCTCCGCGTTGATCCACGCGGCGACGATGGTCACGGCCGGGGTCTACCTGATCGCCCGCATGCACCCGCTGTTCGAGCTGGCGCCGGCGGCTGCGGAGGTCTCGGCGCTGATCGGCGCCGCAACCCTGCTGTTCGCGGCCACGGTCGCCGTCGTCGTGACCGACCTCAAGCGGATCATCGCCTACTCGACGATCTCCCAGATCGGCTACATGGTGCTCGGCGTGTCCGTCGCGGCGTACGGCCCCGCGATGTTCCACCTGATGACGCACGCCTTCTTCAAGGCCCTCCTCTTCATGGGCGCCGGCTCCGTGATCGGGGCGATGTCGGGCAACCAGTCGATCGACCGGATGGGCGGCTTCCGCAAGGCGATGCCGTTCACGTTCGCGACCTTCACGATCGGAGCGCTGGCGCTCTCCGGCTTCCCGATGACGGCCGGCTTCTTCTCGAAGGACGAGATCCTCGGCTTCGCGATCGCGCGCGGCCACGGCTGGGTCATCCTGGCCGTGGTCGGCTACGCGGCCGCCTTCCTAACGGCGTTCTACGCCTTCCGGATGGTGTTCCGGGTGTTCTTCCGCAACCCCGTCCCCGAGGCGCGTGAGCTCGAGCACGGCCACCTCGCGCACCACGACCCGGAGAACCCGGCGACCGGCGAGAAGGAGGACCCGAACGTCGGCTTCCCCGGGCCCGAGCACGTGATCGCCGAGCGCTCGTGGCCGATGAAGGCGGCGATGACGCCGCTCGCCCTGCTCGCGGCCGTTGCGGGGATCCTCCAGGTCCCGGGGATCGACGACGCGGTCAACAAGTTCCTCGCGCCGAGCTTCGCGGACTCCCGCTACGCCAACGTCGAGCCCAGCACCGGTACGGAATGGTCCGAGCTCGCCGTGGGCGGCCTCCTCGCGATCGCCGCGATCGCGCTTGCGTACGTGATCTACCTGCGGCGGCGCGAGCTGCGGCTCGTGATCCGCGAGCGCTTCGACGCGGTGCACACATTCCTCGTCAACAAGTGGTACTTCGACGAGCTCTACGACCGCCTGTTCACCCGTCCGGTCGCCGGGTTCGGGCGCTTCGGCCGCAACGTCGTCGAGACCGACTTCGTCCAGGGCACGATCGTCGGCGGGGCCACCGGGGCCGTCCGCGCCGGCAGCTCGTTCGCCCGGGCGATCCAGACCGGCTACCTGCGCGGCTACGCCTTGCTGCTGCTGGTCGGCCTCGGCGGCCTCGCCCTCTACTTCCTGATCTCGAGCAGCTGATGACGATCCACCTCTCGATCATCCTGTTCATGCCGCTCGCGGCGGGGCTCGTGGGCGGGCTGTTCCTCCCGTCGCGCGCCATGCGCTGGCTGGTGTTGGCGGCGACGGTCGGGGTCCTCGCCTACGCGATCGTGCTGCTCGCCGACTTCGACGCCGGCTCCGGCGGCCTCCAGTACGTGACCAACGACGAGTGGATCCCGCAGCTGGGGATCCGCTACCAGCTGGGCGTCGACGGCCTCAACCTGTTCCTGATCGCGCTGACGGCCCTGGCCTGGGTGCCGTGCACGCTCTGGTCGGTCTTCCGCGAGCAGCAGCGCCCCAAGCTCTACTTCTTCATGCTCGCGCTCGCCGAGACCGCCGTCCTCGGCGCCTTCATGGCCCAGGACCTGGCCCTCTTCGTCGTCTTCTTCGACCTGATGCTGGTGCCGTTCTACTTCCTGATCGGCGGCTGGGGGACCGGCGACCGGGTCCGAGCCACCACCAAGTTCGTGATCTACACGCTCGCCGGCTCGCTGCTGATGCTCGTTGGCGCGGTGGCGCTCGGCGTGCTCGCGACGCCGGAGGGCGGCCAGATCTCGTTCTCGATCGCCGAGATCGCCAAGCACCCGCCCGGCACCGGCACGCAGGAGTGGATCGTGCTGCTGTTCGCCGCCGCCTTCTTCGTCAAGGCGCCGCTCTTCCCGCTGCACGGCTGGGTGCCGGAGACCTACCGCTCCACCCCGCTGCCCGTGCTCGCGCTCCTCTCCGGGGTGCTCTCGAAGGTCGGCGTCTACGGCTTCCTCCGGATCGTGCTTCCGACCATGCCCCAGGGCGCCCAGCACTTCCAGGAGCTGTTCATCATCGTCGCGGTCTTCTCGATCCTGTACGGGTCGGCGCTCGCGTTCTCGCAGGACAACGTGCGGCTCGTGGTCGCCTACTCGTCGATCGCCCAGCTCGGCTTCATCACGCTGGGGATCTTCTCCCTCGATCCGAAAGGCGCCCAGGGCGCCGTCATCCAGATGGTCAACCACGGCCTCGTCGTCGTGCCGCTGTTCCTGATCATCGGCGTCGTGGCGGTGCGCGCCGGAGGGAGCGAGTCGCTGCGCGAGCTCGGCGGCATGGCCTTCAGGGCGCCCGTGCTGGCCGCGCTCTTCCTGATCGTCACGCTCGCCACGCTCGCGATGCCGGGCTCGTCGAACTTCATCGGCGAGATCCTCATCCTCTTCGGCACCTTCCAGGCCAAGCTCGTCTACGGCCTGGTGGCGAGCACGGGGGTGATCCTCGCCGCCGTCTACATGATCCGCGTCTACCAGCGGACCATGCACAACCGCGTGGGGGCCGTGGTCGAGTCGCGCGACGTCGACCGGCTCGACCTCGCCACGATCGCGCCGCTCGTCGCGGTCATCGTCGCCCTCGGCCTCTATCCGCAGTTCATCCTGCACCGCTCCGACAAGGCCGTCACGGCCAAGCTCCACCCGGAGATCTCGGCCATCCGATGAACCTCGCCGCCGTCCACGCCCCCGTCATCGACTACAAGGCGCTGTCGCCGCTGATGGCGACGGTGGGCGGCTCGGTGGTCGTGATGCTCACCGGCCTCTTCCGGCCGCGCTACGTCCAGCGGGTGGTCGTGCCCGCCCTCACGGCGCTTTCGCTGCTCGCCGCCCTCGGCCTGCTGATCTGGGTCTGGCAGCCCGGCGACCTGAAGCCGATCATCTCGGGCGCGCTGACGGCTGACACGCTGGGCCTCGGCCTCGCCGCGCTCTGCCTGGTGGCGGGCCTGGTCACCGTCCTGCTGTCGCTGCGCGCGGAGGCGGTGCGGGAGGCCGGGGCGGGCGAGTACCACGCGCTCTTGCTCGGCTCGATCACCGGAATGATCGTGCTGGCCGAGGCGACCAACCTGATCACGGTGTTCGTCGGCATCGAGCTGCTATCGATCCCGCTCTACGTTCTCTGCGCCACCGAGCTGCGCCGCGAGACCTCGCTCGAGGCTGGGCTCAAGTACCTCGTGATCGGGTCGGTCGGCTCGGCCACGCTCCTCTACGGCCTGGCGCTGCTCTACGGCGCGACCGGGCAGACCGACTTCGGCGGCATCGCGAGCGCGATCGGGTCCGACACCGGCGGCATCGCCATCACGGACCCCCTGCTGCTCACCGGCGTGGCGCTGGCCGCCACCGGGCTGGCGTTCAAGGCCTCCGTCGCGCCGTTCCACCAGTGGACACCCGACGTCTACCAGGGCGCCCCCACGCCGATAACGACCTTCATGGCCGTGGCCACCAAGGCGGCGGCCTTCGCGATCTTCCTGCGCGTCTTCGACCAGGCGCTCGCGGACACGCAGCTCGATTGGGGGCCGGCGCTGGCGGCGCTGGCGACGACGACGATCGTGATCGGCAATGTCGGCGCGATCCCACAGCGGTCGCTCAAGCGGATGCTCGCCTGGTCGAGCGTCGCCCAGGCCGGCTACATCCTGGCCGGCGTGGTGGTGGGCACGAGGCTCGGGGTGCAGGCGACCTGCCTCTACCTCGCCGCCTACCTGCTGATGAACGTGGCGGCCTTCAGCGTCGTGATCGCGCGCGAGCGGGCCTCCGAGGCGGGCGACGACCTCGCTTCGTTCGAGAACCTGGGCCAGGCCCAGCCGTGGCTCGCCTGGCCGATGACGATCGCGATGCTGTCGCTGGCCGGCTTCCCCGCCACCGCCGGCTTCATCGGCAAGTTCTATTTGATCGACGCCGCCGTGTCCGGGGACTACACCTGGCTCGGGATCGTGATCGTGGTCGGCTCGGTCGTCTCCCTCGCCTACTACCTGCGCGTCATCGCGGTCATGTGGATGGGGCGCGTGGAGGTCGAGCTGCCGACCGTGCCGCCGAGGCACGTGAAGCCCGTCAGCGGCTGGTCGCCCGAGGGGGACGCCGGCTCCCACCGCGAGGTCGTGCTCGTGGCCGTGCTGGCGGCGGCGGCCACCATCCTGTTCGGAATTTGGCCGAATCCGCTCTTCGATGCTGCGCGCGACATGGGCAGCTCGCTGGCGGGACTCTTCTAGCGGAGTAACATCGGATTGCCGGTCACGGAGACCGGCGGGACTCGCACGGAAGGAATCCTTGGCGCAGCTTCGTCCACGGCTCGCGGCCAGCACCACCAGCGGATACCTACTTCGGCTCGCCCTCCTCGCGGGGTCCTACGTGGCTGCCGGCAAGCTCGGCCTGGACCTGGCCTTCG
>JBJMLJ010000526.1:0-10237 GCA_045805365.1 Thermoleophilaceae bacterium | reverse complement strand
GGTGTTCATCACGAACGTCCTCATGCACCGGCCGCCGGGGAACCGCGATCCGCTGCCCGAGGAGATCGAGGCCAGCAAGCCGTTCCTCTACCGCAAGGTCGAGCTGATCGAGCCGAAAGTGCTCTGCACGCTGGGGAACTTCGCCACCAAGCTCCTCACCCGAAGCAACCGGGGGATCATGAGCGTCCGCGGCAAGCCGCAGGTGCACGAGCTCGGCGGCCGCTGGGTCCGTGTCTACCCGCTCTGCCATCCCGCCGCCGCGCTTCGCACGCCCGCGACGCTCCAGGCCCTGCGCGACGACTTCCGCGGCCTGCCCGCCCTGCTCGAGGAGCCCGCGCCGTTGCCGCCCGGGGCCCCGCTGCCGCAATCGCAGCCGAACCCGCCGGAGCCCGCCGCCGCCTCCCAGATGGACCTGTTCGGCTAGCTCGACCCAGCCCTCGCCCGAAACCACGGGCATTCCTGGATTGGTGTCGTCCTGGCACCTCAATCCAGGAATGCCGCCTAGCCTGGGGGCCGCGTGACCGTTGAGAGCGCGAGTCCGGAGGAGACCGAGGCTGCCGGGGGCGAGCTCGCGCGGCGGCTGAAGCCCGGCGACGTCGTGCTCGTGAGCGGCGAGCTCGGGAGCGGCAAGACGACCTTCATCCGCGGCGCCTGCCGCGAGCTGGGGGTCGAGGGGCCGGTGACGAGCCCGACGTTCACGATCGGCTACGTCCACTCCGGCGGCGACGTCGAGGTCGCCCACCTCGACCTCTACCGGGTCCAGTCGCTGGCTCGGGAGGACCCGGGGCTGCTCGACGACTACCTCACCCCGGGCCGGATCGGGTTCGTCGAGTGGCCAGACGTGGGCGAGCCGGCGCTCGAGAGGGTCGCCGCCAGGGTGGCGCTCGAGCACCTCGAGGGCGGGCGCAGGCGGATCGAGATCGCGTGAACGTGCTCGGCTTCGACACCTCGACCGCCGCGACCGCAGTCTGCGTCGCCCGCGACGGCGAGGCCGCCTCCGAGCGCTGGCCGGAGCCGGAGGCGCTGTCCGGGCCCCCGGGGCACGCGCGCGAGCTGATGCCGGCGGTCGCCGCGGCGATGGAGGAGGCCGGGCTCGCGTTCGCCGAGCTGGACGCCATCGCGGTGGGGGTCGGGCCGGGAACGTTCACGGGGCTCCGAATCGGGGTTGCCACGGCGCGGGCGCTGGCCGGATCGGCCGGAGTCGAGCTGCGGCCGGTCTCCTCGCTGGCGGCCCTGGCGGCCGGGGCGGGGGCGGATCCCGCGCTAGCCCTGATCGACGCCAAGCGCGGCGAGCTCTTCGCGGCGCTCTACGAGGCGGGCGAGCCGCGCTGGGGGCCGCTCGCGGCCGCGCCGGAGGAGGTGGCGGCCAGGGTGCTGGAATCGGGCACATCCCCGCTGGCGATTGGGGACGGGTCGGTACGATTTCCGGGCGTGCTCGAGGCGGCCGGAATCCGGGTCCTGCCAGAGGGTGCGCGCGCCCACGTGGTCCGCGCGCTCCACATCTGCCGGCTGGCGGCGACCGCCCCGCCGAAGGCCCCGGAAGCCGTCCTCCCCGAGTACATCCGATCCCCGGACGCGAAACCTCGATGACCGGCCTAGACATCAGGCGCCTCACCTACGCGGACCTGCCGCAGGTGATCGCCATCGAGCGGCGCGCGTTCCCCACTCCCTGGTCGCTCGCGATGTTCGTGCTGGAGCTTTCGAAGCCGTCCGGAATCTGTCTCGCGGCGACGCGCGAGGGCAGCCTCGTCGGCTATCTCGTCTGCTCCCGCTACGACACGGTCTGGCACATCATGAACGTGGCGGTCGACGACCGGCTGCTGCGCCGGGGGATCGCGACGGCGCTGATCGAACGGCTGCTAGAGCTCGCCGATGGGCCGGGGGAGCAGTACACGCTCGAGGTGCGGACCTCGAACGAGGGCGCGATCCGGCTATACGAGAAGTTCGGCTTCCGCTCCGCCGGCCGCCGTCGCGGCTACTACCACGACAACCGCGAGGACGCCCTGATCATGTGGCGCACGGCCCAGGTGGGCGAGGCCCGCCGGGCGAGCGCGTGATCCTCGGCATCGAGACGAGCTGCGACGACACCTGCGCCGCGGTGGTCAGCGACGCCGGCGAGATCCGCTCGAACGTGATCGCCTCGCAGGGCCTCCTGCACTCCCGTTACGGCGGGGTGGTGCCCGAGATCGCCTCGCGCCATCACCTCGAGCTGCTGGACGCGGTCACCGCCGACGCGCTGGAGCGGGCGGGCGTCGACCTCGACGAGATCGAGACCGTCGCCGTCACCCGCTCGCCCGGCCTGATCGGGGCGCTGCTCGTCGGCGTCTCCTCCGCCAAGGCGCTGGCTGCGGCGCGTCGGCTCCCGCTGGTCCCGGTCGACCACCTGCACGGCCACGTCGTCGCGAGCACGCTCCAGCCCGACCCGATCGAGCCGCCCTATCTCTGCCTGGTCGCCAGCGGCGGGCACACGTTCCTCGCCCGTGTGGACTCCGAGAGCGGGTACGAGGTGCTCGGCCAGACCCTGGACGACGCCGCGGGCGAGGCCTTCGACAAGGGCGCGCGCCTCCTCGGCCTGGGCTATCCGGGCGGCCCCGAGCTCGACCGGCTCGCGCGCGAGGGGGACCCCGAGGCGTTCGACTTCCCGCGGGCGACCCCCGGTGATCTCGATTTCAGCTTCAGCGGCCTCAAGACGGCGCTGCTCTACAAGCTCCGCGACGAGCCGGACGCCGAACGGGCCGACCTCGCCGCGTCCTACCAGCGGGCAATCGTCGATGCGCTCGTCTCGCGTACGCGGAAGGCGCTGGACCGCGAGGGCCTGCGCAAGCTCGCCATCGGCGGCGGGGTGGCCGCGAACTCGGAGCTGCGGGCCGCGGTGGAGCAGCTCGGGGTGCCGGTATGGGTCCCGCCGCCCGAGCTCTGCACCGACAACGCGGCGATGATCGCCGCCGGCGCCCGCTTCCTGGAGCCGGTCGCCTACCCCGGCTACCTGGCCCTGGACGCCTCCCCGAATTGACCTCGGTGACGCTCTACGGCAAGCCCGGCTGCCACCTGTGCGAGGAGGCAAGGGAGGTGCTGCTGTCGGTGCGGCTCGAGCGGGAGTTCGAGCTGGCGGAGGTCGACATCACGCTGGACCCGGGCCTGAACAGGGAATACGGCGAGCGGATCCCGGTGATCGCGGTCGACGGCGAGGACGCCTTCGAGTACGTCGTGGACCGGCAGGCCCTCCAAGATCGCCTCGATAGAGTGACCTCGTGAGCTTTCAAGAGCCGGCCGCGGGCGGCCTAGGGCTTCAGGAGGGACCCCAGGAGCGCCTGTCGCTCGGGGTTGCGGCACGGCTCTCCCGGTACCTGCAGGTCCTGACGCAGGCCAAGAAGATGGGCAAGGAGACGATCTCCTCCCAGGAGCTCGCCGACTACACGCACGTCAACTCGACCCAGATCCGCCGCGACCTCTCTGGCTTCGGCAAGTTCGGCAAGCGGGGCGTCGGCTACAACGTCGACTCCCTCGTGTCGCAGATCCGCAAGATCCTGCGGACCACGGGCCGCCACAACATCGCCCTGTTCGGCGCCGGGCACCTCGGGCAGGCGATCGCCGCCTCGGACATCTTCGGCGACCACGGCTTCAAGATCGTGGCGATCTTCGACACCGACAGCAAGAAGGTCGGCAACGAGGTGAGCGACTCGCTGACGGTCAGCCCCTACGAAGACCTGGGCAAGCTCGTCAAGGACGAGGAGGTCGTGGTGGGCGTCCTGGCCGTGCCCACCGAGGCGGCCCAGAAGGTCGCCGACGACCTCGTCGACGCCGGCGTCAAGATCATCTTCAACTACTCCGAGGCGCTCCTGCAGGTGCCGCCCGAGGTGACCGTGCACACTTCGAGCCCCGCCGTCGACCTGCTCTACGCGCTCTACTTCTACTTGACCTAGCCCTCATGCTGGACATGGCGAAGACGCGCGAGGCCTTCGAGGCCTCGGAGGACTTCACCGTCGGAATCGAGGAGGAGTTCGCGATCCTCGATCCGGAGACGAACTCGCTCGTCCAGCGCTACGACGACCTCCGCCGGGCCGCCGATGCCGACGAGATCCTTGCCGCGTCCGTCTCCGGCGAGCTGATCAAGTCCGAGATCGAGATCCGCTCCGGCAAGGGGTCGGACTTCGCGGACGCGATGGCGCGGCAGCGCGACGCCCGCACGCGCCTGTTCTCGGTCGCGGCGGACCAGGGCGTGGCCCTGGCGGCTACCGGAACCCACCCCTGGAGCCCCTGGCAGGACCAGCAGATCATCGAGACCGACCACTACCGGCGCGTGGAGGAGGGCCTCCAGTACGTGGCCTGGCGCAACAACACCTTCAGCCTCCACGTTCACGTCGGGGTCCGGGACGCGGACCGCGCGATCGCGGTCTGCGACCGCCTGCGGCCGATCCTCCCCGAGGTGCTGGCGATCTCGGCCAACTCGCCCTTCCTCGACGGCCGCGACTCCGGTCTCCAGTCCGCCCGCAGCCAGATCTTCACGAAGAGCTTCCCCCGCTGCGGCATCCCCGAGGCGCTCGGCAGCTGGGAGGCGTACGCCGACTACGTCGAGTTTCTCGTCCGCACCCGCTCGATAGTCGAGAACACGCAGATTTGGTGGAGCGTGCGGCCGCACCACTCGTTCGGGACCGTCGAGGTGCGGATCTGCGACGCCCAGTCGAGCGCGGAGGAGTCCACTGCGCTGGCGGGCCTCCTCGTGGCCTGCGTCGCCCAGGCGGCGATCGACTACGACGAGGGCGTCACGCACGATCCGCCGCCGGACCGGCAGATCGAGGAGAACTTCTGGCGGGCGATCCGCTACGGGATGGACGGCCGGATGATCGACCTCGAGCGCGCCGAGGAGTTCCCGGCCGCAGCTCTGCCGGATCGGCTGCTCGCCTGGACCGCTCCCGCCCGCGCCGCTCTCGGCATCGACCCCGCCCTGCCCCCGCGCAACGGGGCGCAGCGGCAGCGGGCGGCGCTCGACGGCGGGGGCTCGATCGAGGACGTCTACGCCGCCGAGGTGGCCGAGAGCCGGCGTACCTATGCGGCCGAGGAGGTGAGGACGTGAGCGAGCAGCCCCGCGAGCCGACCGAGGAGGAGATGCGCGAGGCGCTGAAGCAGCTCCGCGTGCAGGATGTCGTTCTCCAGACCGTGGTGACGCTCGTCAACCTGAGCGGCAGGCGGCTGACGGTCGAGGACGAGAAGGACGTCGAACAGGCAAAGGAGGGCATCGAGGCCGTGCGCGCGCTGCTGCCGCTGTGCCCGGAAGAGGAGGCGAAGCCGATCCGGGAGGCGCTGTCCCAGCTGCAGATGGTCTACGTCCGTGAGACGCAGCAGCCCGGAGCGCCCGAGGAGGCCCCGAAGCAGGACGACGAGCGGGCCGACGCGAGGTCGAAGATTTGGACGCCGCCGGGGACGTAGTCGGCCTCTTCGGGGGCTCTGGCTTCTACCGCTTCCTGGACGACGTCGAGGAGGTGGCCGTCGACACACCGTACGGGCCGCCTTCGGCCCGGATTCGGCTCGGAGAGATCGAGGGGAGGCGGGTCGCCTTCATGCCGCGCCACGGCGACGAGCACACCCTGCCGCCCCACCGCATCAACTACCGCGCAAACGTTTGGGCGATGAGGCATGTGGGGGTGAGGCGGATCATCGGCCCGTCCGCCTGTGGCTCGCTGAGGCCGGAGCTCGAGCCGGGCACGTTCGTGGTCTGCGACCAGTTCGTCGATCGCACCCGCGGACGGGAGGACACCTTCTACGACGGGCCGCAGACGACGCACGTGTCGGCCGCCGATCCCTACTGCCCCGATCTGACCGGGGTGATCGCGGAGGCAGATCCGGAGGTGGTCCGGGGCGGGACCGTGGTCGTCATCCAGGGTCCGCGCTTCTCCACGCGGGCGGAGTCCCGCTGGTTTTCTGGGGCCGGCTGGGACGTCGTGAACATGACGCAGTACCCCGAGGCATGGCTGGCCCGCGAGCTCGAGCTCTGTTATGTGAACCTGATGCTGGTGACCGACTACGACGTCGGTCTCGAGGGGATGCCGCATGTCGAGCCGGTTTCCGCGGACGCGGCGTTCGCGGTCTTCCGCGCCAACCTCGATAGACTGCGCGCGCTCTTGTTCCGGGCGATACCGAAGATCGGGCCCCAGCCTGACTGCGTGTGCGCCTCGGCGCTGGGAAGCGCCATCGTGCACTAGGCCGCCCGCCGTTCGACTTACTACGGAGGAAATAACCCCTTGCAATTCCTGACCGACTGGGGCGTGATCATCGCGCTCGCCTGCTCGGGCGCCGCCCTCGCCTATGGCGTCCTCACGTCGCGCTGGCTCCTAGGACTGTCTCCGGGCAACGAAGAGATGCGGTCGATCTCGCAGGCCGTGCAGGAGGGTGCGCGCGCCTACCTGACCCGCCAGTACACGATCATCGGCGGCGTCGCCGTGGTCATCGCGATCGTCCTCGCGATCGCGCTCGACGTGAAGACGGCGGTGGGCTTCCTGATCGGCGGCACCCTCTCCGGCTCGGCCGGGTTCATCGGCATGAACGTCTCCGTCCGCGCCAACGCCAGGGTGGCCGAAAGCGCCCGCAGCGGGGTGTCGAAGGCGCTCGAGGTGGCCTTCAAGGGCGGCGCCGTCACGGGGCTGCTCGTGGCGGGGCTGGCGCTGCTCGGCGTGGCCGGCTACTACGGCCTGCTCACGGTCACCGGCACCGGCAAGAAGGACGCGATCGACGCGCTGGTCGGCCTCGGCTTCGGCGGCTCGCTGATCTCGGTCTTCGCCCGACTGGGCGGCGGGATCTTCACCAAGGCCGCCGACGTGGGCGCCGACCTCGTCGGGAAGATCGAGGCCGGCATCCCCGAGGACGACCCCCGCAACCCGGCGGTGATCGCCGACAACGTCGGCGACAACGTCGGCGACTGCGCGGGCATGGCGGCCGACCTGTTCGAGACCTACGCCGTCACGGCCGTCGCGGTAATGCTGCTCGGAGTCCTGACCTTCAGGGACATCAGCTCGGTCGCCATCTACCCGCTTGTGATCGGCGGCGCCTCACTCCTGGCCTGCATCATCGGCACCTTTGCCGTGCGCAGCCGTGCGGGCAACGTCGAGCGTGCCCTCTATCAGGGGTTGATCGTCTCCGGCGGCCTCGCCGCCCTCGCTTTCCTGCCGATCACGCTGCTCCTGATGGACGACATCGACTACAAGCCCGGGCTCACGGGTCTCCTGCGGGCCGGCAGCAGCGTCCCGAGCGGCTTCGACTTCTACCTCTGCACGCTGATCGGCATCGCGGTCACGGCGGGCCTGTTCGTGATCACGGACTACTACACGTCCACGCGCTTCCGGCCGGTGCGCACCACCGCACGGGCGTCGCAGACGGGGCACGCGACCAACATCATCCAGGGGCTCGCCCAGGGCCTCCAGTCGACCGCCGCCCCGGCGGTCCTGATCGCGCTCGGGATCCTGGCGGCCAACGAGCTGGCGGGCATCTACGGCATCGGCGTGGCGGTGATGGCGCAGCTGTCGCTGACCGGCCTGATCGTCGCGCTCGACGCCTTCGGCCCGATCACGGACAACGCCGGTGGCATCGCCGAGATGGCCGACCTCCCCGAGGAGGTCCGCAACGTCACCGACCCGCTCGACGCGGTCGGCAACACGACCAAGGCCGTGACGAAGGGCTACGCGATCGGCTCGGCCGTGCTCGCGGCGCTGGTGCTGTTCGCGGCCTTCACCCAGGAGCTCAAGGACGAGGCCGGCTCGAAGCACCTCAAATCGTTCGCCATATCCCAGCCCGACGTGCTGATCGGGCTGATCATCGGCGGGATGATGGTCTACCTCTTCGCGGCCCTGGCCATCGAGGCGGTCGGCCGCGCCGGCGGCGGGGTGGTCGAGGAGGTGCGCCGCCAGTTCCGCGAGAAGCCGGGGATCATGGACCGCACCGAGACGCCCGACTACGCCCGCGCGGTGTCGATCGTGACCGCGGCGGCGCAACGGGAGATGATCATCCCGGCGCTGATCCCGATCGTGGTGACGCTGGTCGTGGGCCTCCTGTCGTACCAGGCCCTCGGCGGCCTGCTGATCGGCGTGATCGTGGTCGGCTTCTTCTCGGCCGTCTCGATGACCGCCGGCGGCGGCGCCTGGGACAACGCCAAGAAGCTGATCGAGGACGGCGAGTACGGCGGCAAGGGCTCCGAGGCGCACGCGGCGTCGGTGACCGGCGACACCGTCGGCGATCCCTATAAGGACACCGCCGGCCCGGCGATCAACCCCATGATCAAGGTCGCCAACATCGTGGCGCTCCTGATCATTCCGTTCCTGGTGTAGGTGCGCCGGCTCGCGGCCCTTGTCGCAGCCCTCGCGATCCCCGCGGTCGCGCTTGCCGCGACCGTCGAGCCGGGGCTGTACACGGGGAAGAGGCACGGGGTGTCGATGCGGCTTCGGGTCACGGAGTCATTGCACGTCAACTACCGCCTGCGCTTCCACTGGAGCTGCAACAGGAAGCCGCGCCGCTCCAACGCCGAGACGAAGCCGCTCACCCTCCCGAAGCTCCACTCCGACGGTCGCTTTCGCCACGTCGAGCACGGCAAGGCGAAGAACTCGCGCGGCAGCTTCCGCTACCGCGAGCGCATCCGCGGCCGCGTGACCGTCGACTCGGCGAAGGGGAGGTACACCGCCGTCCTGCACTACACGAACGGCCGGGTCTGCAAGGCGCACAACATCGCCTGGTCGGCCAAGCGCCGCTGACTGAACTGATCGACCGGCCGAGGGGTGCGTCACGTTGCGGCGATATACCCGCCGTAAAGTGACGGACCCCCTTGTCCAGCGCTGCCCTGTGCCTCGTTCTCATAGCGGCTTTCGCCCACGCGGGCTGGAACCTGTTCGCCAAGACGGCCGAGGGCGGCACCACGTTCGTGTGGCTCGGTGCCGTCGCCGGCTGCGTCCTGTACCTGCCGGCGTTGGTGGTGGCGCTCATCGTCGCTCCCGGCAGGCTCGGGGCCACGGCCTTCGGCTTCATGGTCGTCAGCGGCGCCTTGCACAGCCTCTACTTCGTTCTGCTCCAGCACGGCTACCGGGACGGCGACCTGTCGCTTGTCTACCCGCTGGCAAGGGGCACCGGACCGCTGCTCGCGACGGTGGCCGCCATCGTCTTCTTCGCCGAGCGGCCGAGCCCGCTGGCGCTCCTCGGCGCCGCGCTGATCGTCGGTGCGGTCCTCTCGCTCGCCGCCCGCCCAACCAGCGCGCAGGAAGCCGGCGTCGTATTCGCGCTCCTGACCGGAGTCTCGATCGCGGCCTACACGCTCTGGGACAAGCAGGCGGTCGGGCACAACCACGTGTCGCCGATCGTCTACCTGTGGGGGCTGGAGCTCGTGAACGTGACTCTGCTGAGCGCGTGGGTCTTGCGCAGGCCCGAGAGCATCAGAACAACCTGGGACAGCTCAAAGCGCCAGGTCCTCGGGGTGGGCCTGCTCAGCCCGCTCGCCTACATTCTCGTGCTCTTCGCACTGGCCGAGGCGCCGGTCAGCTACGTGGCCCCGGCGCGGGAGGTCAGCATCCTCATCGCCACGGCGCTGGGGGCGACGGTGCTCGCCGAGGAGGGGCTGAGGCACAGGCTCATCGCCGCCGGCGCGATCGTGCTCGGAATCGCGGCGCTCGCGATCGGCTGACCCCGTTGTAGCGTTGTTGGCTGGATGGCCGAATACGCACCGAAGGGCCGGGGCCTCGAGCGGGTGCTCGGGAGCGGAGCGCTCTTCAGCACCGCCTACGGCAACGTAGGCAGCTCCATCTACTACGCGCTGGGCCTGGTGGCGATCTTCGCCCTCGGCATGACGCCGGTGGTGTTCATCATCGCCGGGCTGATCTTCGTCTGCACGGCCGCCACCTACACCGAGGCCACGACCATGTACCCGGAGGCCGGCGGCTCCTCGAGCTTCGCCCGGCGGGCGTTCAACGAGTTCTGGTCCTTCTTCGCCGCCTGGGGCCAGATGCTCAACTACATCATCACGGTCGCCATCTCGGCGTTCTTCGTGCCGCACTACCTGGGCGTCTTCTGGGCACCGCTCGGCAAGTCGCCGGCGGACATCGTGGCTGGGATCGGCGTCGTCGGCCTGCTCGTCGCGCTCAATGTGGTCGGCGTCAAGGAGTCGGCGCGGCTGAACGTCTTCCTCGCGATCGCCGACTTCTGCACCCAGGTCGTGCTCGTGATCGTCGGCGCCGTGCTCGTCCTGTCGCCCCACACGCTGGTCAAG
>JBJMLJ010000525.1:0-3963 GCA_045805365.1 Thermoleophilaceae bacterium | reverse complement strand
GCGCGACGGTGGTCTTCCTGGGGGCCAACGACTACTTCGACATGCGCACGCCACGGGGGGAGCTCGCGACCTGCTGCGGCCCCGGCTGGGTCGCCGAGTACTCGCGCCGGGTGGCGGCCGTGATGCGCGCCTACGCCCGGGGCGGACGCGGCCGCGTGCTCTGGCTCACGCTGCCGGCCCCGGGCCAGGCCAGCCGCCGCGTGGCCGCCGCCGGGGTGAACGCGGCCGTGCGGACTGCCGCGGCCGCCAGCGGCCAGACCATCGTCCCGCTCGACGAGGTGTTCACTCCGGGCTTCGCCTACCGCGCCGTCATGCCCTGGCACGGCCGCCAGGTGCGCGTCCGCCTCAGCGACGGGATCCACCTGTCGCTGGATGGGTCGGCGATTGCGGAGCGCTTCGCCCAGCGGGCGCTCGGGCTACCCTAGCCGCGCGTGCCCCGCCTGCTGAGCCTCGTCGTCCCCGTCTTCAACGAGGAGGAGTCCCTTCCGGAGCTCCACCGGCGCCTGCACGACGCCCTCGATCCGATCGGTGAGCCGTGGGAGGTCGTGTACGTGGACGACGGCTCGAGCGACGGCTCGGCGGCGTTCATCGAGGAGGTCGCGGGCCGCGAGGAGGGCGTGGTGCTCATCCAGCTCTCGCGCAACTTCGGCATGGAGATAGCGATGTCGGCGGGGATCGACCACGCGATGGGCGACCGGGTCGTCCTCCTCCACGCCGACCTTCAGGACCCGCCGGAGCTAATCCCGCAGATGATCGAGCTCGCCGACGCGGGCGCCGACGTGGTCTACGCGCGGCGCATCGGCCGCGACGAGAGCTGGCTGAAGCGGCGGCTCGCAACGCTCTTCTACGCCCTCATGGAGCGGCTCGCGCGAGTTCCCTACCAGGGGCAGGCCGGCGACTTCCGGCTGATGAGCCGGCGCGTGGTCGACGCGGTGAGGCGCATGCCGGAGCGGCGCCGCTTCCTGCGCGGCATGGTGGCCTGGGCCGGCTTCAAGCAGATCCCGATCGAGTACAAGCGCGCCGGCCGGGCGCACGGGCGCGGCGCCTCCTACCGGCAGCTGATCCGCCTGGCGGCCGAGGCGCTCGCCGCCTTCTCCGACGTCCCGTTGTCGCTGGCCACGATCGTCGGCATCGGCGTCGCGGGGCTGAGCGGCCTGGCCGCGACCGTCATCGCGGTCCTCGCGGCCGCCGGCGTCGTGGGGCTGTCGCTGTCGCTGGTGGTGCTGCTCGCCCTGCTCTTCCTCGGCGGTGTGCAGCTGATCAGCATCGGGATCATCGGCCGCTATCTCGCGCGGGTCCACGACGAGTCGCTGCGGCGCCCTCTGTACCTGGTCTCACGGGTGACCGGAGCGCGGGCCGAGGCGCCCGACCGGGAGCTCGGAAGCAGCTCCTAAGGTGCGCCGCTTCCGAGCCGGACTGGCGCTGCTCGTCGCGGGTGGCGTCGCGGCCCGGCTCGTCTACGTCGCGCTCACGACGTCGATGAAGTCGTTCCCGGTCGGGGGCGACGCGCTCTTCTACAAGTTCACCGCGGCACACCTCGCCGCCGGCGACGGCTACGTCTCGCCGCTGCGCTTCTTCACCGACGGCCACCTGGCGCCGACCGCGGAGCACCCGCCGCTGTTCTCCCTCTTCCTGGCGCTGTTCGTGAAGCTGGGCGCGAACGGGATCACCTCGCAGCGCCTGATCGTGTCCGGGATCTGCGGCGCGCTCGTCGTCGCCGGCGTGGGACTGCTCGGCCGGCGGGCCGCCGGCGAGCGCGCCGGCCTGATCGCCGCCGGCTTCGCTGCGTTCTTCCCGACCCTCGTGACCGCCGACAGCTCGGGCGAGAGCGAGTCGCTCTTCGGGGTGCTGCTCGTGCTCGCCCTCCTCGCGGCCTACCGGTTGCTCGACCGGCGCGACATGAAGTCGGCGCTTGCGCTCGGCGCGGCGATCGGGCTGGGCACGGTCGCCCGCAACGAGGCGCTCCTCCTCCTGCCGCTGCTCGCGCTTCCGGTCGCGCTGCGCGGCGGCCCGGGCCGCTGGCTGCGGCTCGGGGTTACCTGCGCGGTCGCCGTCGTCCTGGTCGCGCCCTGGGTCGTTCGCAACTGGAGCGTCTTCGACCGCCCGCTCCTGAGCACCAACTACGGCCAGGGCCTGGCGGGCAGCAACTGCCAGTCCACCTACTACGGCAAGGACCTCGGCGGCTTCTCGCTGCTCTGCTTCAAGGTCGAGCCCACGCGCGACGAGGCCGACTGGGAGGCCGACCTGGCCAAGCAGGGAAGGAGCTACGCCAGCCACCACAAGCGGCGGCTGCCGGTCGTCGCCGCCGTCCGCGTGCTGAGGGGCTTCGGCTTCTACGCGCCCGGCTCCCAGCTGCGGATCTACAACATGTCGAAGCCCTTCCAGCACGTGGGAATCGCGCTGTACTACCCCTTCCTCCTGATCGCGCTGGCAGGGCTGGTGGTGCTCGTCCGGCGGCGCGAGCCGATCGCGCCCCTGCTGTCGCCGATCCTGATGACGATCCTAGTGCTGGCGGCCTACTCCGGGATCACGCGCTATCGCCACGCCAGCGAGCTGGCGATGGCCGTGCTGGCCGGTGTCGCGATCGATGCGGCGTTGGGTCAGGCCCGGCGCGGGCCGCGGCAGGCCGCGACGACGTCCAGGCACTGATCGAGTCCGCCCTCGCGGAGCTCGAAGTCCTCGACCCCGATGTCGAGCGCCACCGGGTCCGGCTCCGCCCGCTCCTGCCGGAGCCGCCGGTCGTAGAGGGCCTGGCGGGCGCGCCGCGGGATCAGCCTGCGCAGGCGCAGCGGGTCCTTCCGCAGCAGGGCGTCGAGCTTGCGGTGCTCCTCCGCCACCAGCGCGTTGTAGCGCTCCGAGCCGAACAGGCCACGCA
Source organism: Thermoleophilaceae bacterium (assembly GCA_045805365.1). Classification (GTDB taxonomy): domain Bacteria; phylum Actinomycetota; class Thermoleophilia; order Solirubrobacterales; family Thermoleophilaceae; genus DASXBA01. The sequence continues at coordinate 1,088 of JBJMLJ010000525.1, read as the reverse complement.
TGCGCACGGCGGCGAAGAAGCGCCCGCAGGCGTCGCGTAGCTCGCCGGCGTCGTACTCGGCGTAGTGGTAGGGGTCGATGATCTCGTCCGGCCGGGCGAAGGTCAGCCGATTGGGCGTCACGAACACTGCGACGCCCTCCGGCTCGAGGACACGGGCCACCTCGGCCAGCACGCGATCCGGCTCGGGCACGTGCTCGATCGACTGCACGGACAGCACCGAGGCGAAGCTGCCGTCGGGGAAGGGGATGTCACGCATGTCGGCGACGACCGTCTCCCGCTCCTGTCCCTCGAGCGCCCCCGGGTCGAGGTCGAGGCCGACGCTCTCGCGCGGGGCGAGCTCGGAGAACGAGTGGCCGACGCCGCAGCCCAGGTCGAGCACCCGCCCGGCGGGGAGGAGCGGGGCGCAGAGCCGGTAGGCGGCCACGTGCCTCTGCCAGGTGGGATTGAACCCGCCCTCGGGGGTCGAGACGCGCTCTCCCGTGACGTTCACGGCGTGAACTTGCGCGAGCGGACGATGCCGTGGCGGTGGAGCACGAGCCGGGCGGCGGCCCAGAGCGTCTTCAGCCCGTACACGGTCGCCGGCCGCAGCCCGATCGATGACGCGTCGTCGAAGTAGCGCGTCCGCGCCGGCACCTCGGCGATGCGGAAGCCGAAGTAGGCCGTCTGCATCAGCATCTCGGAGTCGAAGCTGAAGTCGAGCGCGTTGCGCAGGAAGGGCACCTCGCGCAGCAGCCGGCTCGAGTAGGCGCGGTAGCCCGTGTGCATCTCGGACAGGTCGGTCCTGAGGACGCGGTTCTCGATCGTCGTCAGGAAGCGGTTGGCGAGGTACTTGTAGAGCGGCATGCCGCCCTTGCGCGCCATGCCCGGCTCGGCGAGCCGCGAGCCGAGCACCATGTCCGCGTTGCCGTCGAGGATCGGCTGGATCAGGAGCGGGATCAGCGACGGCTCGTACTGGCCGTCCGGGTGGAGCATCACCACGACATCGGCGTCGCGCTGGAGCGCCTCGAGGTAGCAGGTCTTCTGGTTGCCGCCGTAGCCCACGTTGTGGGGGTGCCAGATCAGGCGGATCGGCAGCTCCCGGGCCAGCT
>JBJMLJ010000524.1:0-5735 GCA_045805365.1 Thermoleophilaceae bacterium | reverse complement strand
GCCCGCGCGATGGCCGACGCGGGCATCGGCGAGGGCGACGGCGTGGCGATCATGTGCCGCGACCACCACTGGTTCATCGAGGCGACGGTCGCGATCTCGAAGCTGGGCGCGAACACGCTGCTGTTCAACACGGCGTTCGCCGGCCCGCAGCTGAAGGAGGTGACCGAGCGCGAGGACCCGGCGGCGATCGTCTACGACCAGGAGTTCGGGGAGCTGATGGACGAGGCGGCCGGCGACCGCACCCGCTGGGTCGCCTGGCACGAGGACGACCACGAAGGCGACTCGACGATCGACGAGCTGATCGAGGGCGAGGACGACGACGCCGACCTCGACGCCCCCGACCACACCGGAAAGATCGTGCTGCTCACCTCGGGCAGCACGGGCACGCCCAAGGGGGCCTCGCGCGGCCAGCCCGACATCCTCGAGCCGCTGGTGGCGGTCTTCTCGCGCATCCCGCTCAAGGTCCGAGAGCCGACCTTCTTCGCGGCGCCGCTCTTCCACGCCTGGGGCTTCCTCCAGTTCAACCTCGGCCTGCTGCTCTCGTCGACCTACGTGGTGCGGAGGAAGTTCGATCCGGAGGCGACTCTCGCCTCGATCGAAGAGCACTCGGTCACGGCGCTGGCGATCGTCCCCGTAATGCTCCAGCGGATCCTCGAGCTCGACCACGAGACGCGTGGCAAGCACGACCTGTCGTCGCTGCGGGTCGTCGCCTCGAGCGGGGGCGCGCTCGACGGCGAGCTGTCCGAGCGCTGGATGGACGAGTTCGGCGACAACCTCTACAACCTCTACGGCTCGACGGAGGTCGCCTGGGCCGCCATCGCGGAGCCCGACGACATGCGCGCCGCGCCGGGCACGAGCGGCAAGCCGCCCCCGGGAACGTCTCTCAAGATCTTCGACGAGGACGGCAACGAGCAGCCGCCGGGGGAGAGCGGCGAGATCTTCGTCGGCAACGAGATGCTGCTCGATGAGTACACGAGCGGCGAGAACGAGGAGACCCGCGACGGCCACATGTCAACGGGCGACCTCGGCCACCTCGACGAGGAGGGGCGCCTGTTCGTCGAGGGCCGGGCCGACGACATGATCGTCTCCGGCGGCGAGAACGTCTATCCGGAGGAGGTCGAGGAGACGCTTCAGCAGCACGGCTTGGTCTCCGAGGCCGCCGTCGTCGGCGTCGAGGACGACGAGTTCGGTGAGCGGCTCAAGGCGTTCGTCGTCACCGAGGGCGAGGTCTCCGAGGACGACCTCAAGTCGCACGTCAAGGACAACCTCGCCAAGTACAAGGTGCCGCGCGATATCGAGTTCGTCGACGAGCTGCCCCGCAAGCCGCAGGGCAAGGTCGACAAGCAACAACTGAAGGAAGATGATGAGTCCGAGTCCGAGTCCGAGTCCGAGTCCGAGGACGGGGACAACTAGCCAACTTTGAGCCCGCTCCTGCGTTGGAGCGGGGTGATGAACCCTCCTCCGAGCGAGGGTGTCGCCGAGGCCTTGCGGGAGCCGGCACGGCTGCCGGTGTTCGCTGCAGCGGACGGACGCCGTCGTAGGACCCTGGCCCTGGCCGGCCGCGGGCTGGCCGGCCTCACCGCCCTCTGGCTTCTGGCCCTCCTCGCCGGGACACTCGGCCTCGGCCGGCTGCCCGGGGTGGCTCTGCCCCGAGCTGGGTCGGCCGCCCCCAGCGCCCCCGCACCGGCGGCCCCACATCCGGTGCGCGCAGCGGCCCATCGCCGCCAGGCCGGGACCCCCGCGACACACGGGGCCTCAGGCGGCGCCGCGCACGCCCGCTCGGGCTCCACCGGTTCGACCCGGAGCGAGACCGGTTCGCCGGCGGGCGGCGGGCGGCACGAGGCTGCGTCCGGCGGCGGCCGCGGGGTGGCTCCGTCACCGGCCAAGCCGCATCGCACCACTCCTCCCGCCACAGGGGCGCCTGCCGGGACCCACGGCCACTCGGGCACCGCGCACGGGAACGCGCACTCCGGCACGCGCGGGCCTGGGAAGCCGACCGGGAGCACCGCAGCTCCGGGCGCGGGCAAGGCCAACCCGAGCCCGAGCGCTACGGAGCACTCGCCTAGATGGAGCGCCCAAGGCGGCTGAGCGCCGCCCGCGCCGCCGAGATCCGCCGCCGCATCAGCCGCCCGCCGGCGCACCGCGCGCTGCTCGGGTTCCTCGGGCTGGTGTTGGTCCTGCTTCTGCTCGTCTACGGGCTGGCGGGCGAGTCGGTGGGCAGCAGCGGGACGCCCGTCGGCGGAGGGCCGTCGCCGCTCGCGGGCAGTGCCCCTCTGCTGACCCTCCAGCACGGCCGGCTCGGCTCCCGCCGCCTGCCGGCCAGGCGCGCGGCCCTCACCTTCGACGACGGGCCGGATCCGACCTGGACCCCGCGGATCGCGCGCGAGCTTCGCCGGCTGCACGTCCCGGCGACGTTCTTCGTGGTCGGGAGCCACGTCGTCGCGCATCCCGGACTGGTGCGCAAGGTCTGGGACGAGGGCTTCGAGCTCGGCAACCACACCTTCACGCACGCCAACGTCTTCGGGGTCTCGGCTCGTCTGCGCGACCTCGAGGTCGACGCGACCGAGAACGCCGTGGCGGGGGCGGTCGGCGTCCGGCCGCGCCTGTTCCGCCCGCCCTACTCCTCCATGCCGGCGGCGATCACCCGGGAGGAGGAGGCGGTCCTGCGGTCGATTGCCGGCGACGGCTACGTCGTCGTCCTCAGCAACCGCGACGGACGCGACTGGGAGCCGGGCAGGAGTGCCGCGGCGATCGCCCGCTCCGCCGTTGAGGGCCGCGGTGGCCGGGTGGTCCTGCTCCATGACGGCGGCGGCAACCGCTCGCGGACGCTGGCGGCGGTGCCGCGCATCGTGCGCGCGCTGAGGGCGGACGGGTACCGCTTCGTGACCGTCTCGCAGCTGCTCGGCGTGCGCCGCTCGGCCGTCGACTTCCCGACGACCGCGGGAGAGCGCCTGCGCGGCCGGCTCCTGATCGCCGCCCTGACCGCGGCGCGCTGGATCACCCTCGCGCTGACGATCCTGCTCGTCCCGGTGGCGGTCCTGATCCTGCTCCGCACCGCCTTCGTGGTGGCGCTGGCTCACCGCCACGCCCGGCGTCGCGGCGTGCTCCCAACCGGCGCCGGCCACACGCCGCCAGTCTCGATAGTCGTGCCCGCCTTCAACGAGGCGGTGGTGATCGAGCGGACGGTGAGGTCGTTCGCCGCGGCCGACTACCCGGAGCTCGAGGTGGTCGTGGTCGACGACGGCTCCGAGGACGGCACCGGCGACCTCGTCGAGCGGCTCCAGCTCCACGGCGTGCGCGTGGTCCGCCAGCCGAACGGAGGCAAGGCGGCGGCGCTCAACCGCGGGATCGCGGCGGCCCGCAACGAGGTGATCGTGATGGTCGACGCCGACACGGTGTTCGAGCCGGACTCGGTGCGCCGGGTGGTCGCGCCGCTGGCCGCGCGCCAGGTGGGGGCCGTGTCGGGCAACACCAAGGTCGGCAACCGCGACGGTCTGATCGGCCGCTGGCAGCACATCGAGTACGTGATCGGCTTCAACCTCGACCGGCGCCTCTTCGACGTGCTGCGCTGCATGCCGACCGTTCCCGGCGCGATCGGCGCCTTCCGACGCGAGGCACTGGCCGCTGTGGGAGAGGTGCCGGGCGACACGCTCGCCGAGGACACCGACCTGACGCTGGCCATCGGCCGGGCGGGCTGGGAGGTCGTCTACGCCGAGGAGGCTCGTGCCTGGACCGAGGCGCCGGCCACGCTGGGCGCGCTCTGGCGCCAGCGCTACCGCTGGTCGTTCGGGACGCTCCAGGCGGTCTGGAAGCACAAGGCGGCCGTCGGGCGTCGCGACGAGGGGCGCATCGGCCGGCGGGCGATCCCCTACCTGTTTCTGTTCCAGCTGCTGCTACCGGCCCTGGCGCCGGTGGTCGACCTGTTCGCCCTGTACGGGCTGGTCTTCCTCGACCCGCTGCCGGTGCTCGCCTACTGGGTCGGCTTCAACCTCGTCCAGCTGGCCCAGGCGTGGTACGCGTTCCGCCTCGACGGCGAGTCGCCGCGCCCGCTGTGGGCGCTGCCGCTGCAGCAGTTCGTCTACCGCCAGCTGATGTACCTGGTGGTGATCGAGTCGATCATCAGCGCCATCCGCGGGACGCGGCTCCGCTGGCAGCACATCGAGCGCACGGGCGACATCGAGGTGGCGCCCTAGCGACGCCGGCGCTTCCTCTTCAGCTTCGGCTTGCTCCGCTTCTTGACGGTGCCGGTGTGGCCCGCAGGGTGGGTGACCTTCGCGCTGAGCGTCAGCGTGAGACGTGCTTGCGCTTCAGCAGCCTGCGCAGCGATCACGGGCGCTGTCGAACTCCTTTCATCCGACGTACGGCGTGGTCCCGACCGCGATCAGGGTCGGGTCCTGGCCGTCCCTGGTCGTGGACTCGTTGATTCCGCCTGACGTCGCGCTGACGCCCGAGTTCAGGCGCGCGACCCGGATCGCGGAATTCGTCCCGTCGTTCTCCACCACACGACGTAGGGGACGCCGCCGATCACGGCCAGACTCGTGGGCGACCCGTTCACGCGGACGAATCTATCCCTCCCCGGGTGGCCGCAACCGCCGTCGCGCGAACTACCGTGGCGATCGCAGATGCCGTACGGCCAGCTCATCTCCGACGCGTTTCGCATCACCTGGCGGAACCGCTTCCTGTGGTTCTTCGGGATCTTCGCCGGGACGAGCGGCGGGTCATTCAACTTCCAGTTCCCGAGCAGCTCCGACTCGGGCGACGGCTCGTTTCACATTGATCCTGCGGTGGTCATCGCGTTGGCCGCCGTCGCGCTCTTGCTGTTCGTCGTCTTCATCGTGCTCAGCACGATCTCCCAGGGAGGCCTGATCGACAGCGTGGCCGGCATCGCGTACGGCGAGCGGCGCGACTTCCGGACCACGTGGCGCGCGGGGCGGACCAGGTTCTGGCGGGTGCTCGGCTATGGCGTGCTCGTTGCGCTCCTGGGGCTCGGCCTGATCCTGGGCGTCCTAGTGGCGGTAGGCGCCCCGGCGATAGTCGTGTTCGCGCTGGTCGACTCGGTCGTCGTGCGGGTGCTCGTGGTGATCATGGCCGCGCTGATCCTGCTGGCGACCTTCCTCGTGATCCTGGTGCCGCTCGGGGTGACCGCGCAGCTCGGGTTGCGCGAGCTCGTGCTCCGCCGCACCGGCATGGCCGCGTCGATCCGCGGCGGCTGGCGGCTGTTCCGACACAACATCGGCAGGTCGCTGCTGGTCCTTCTCATCCAGCAGGGGATCGCCATCGGCGCCGCGATCGCGCTTGGCCTGGCGCTCGTCCTGATCGCCCTCCCCACGGTGATCCTCGCCGTCGCGGCGCCGGCGGCGGTGGCGATCGCGGTCGGGGCGCTCACCGCGCTGGGGGCCGTGCCACTGGCCCTGGCGGCCTTCGGCGCGATCGGCAGCTTCGGGCACGCCTTCTGGACGCTCTCCTACCTGCGGCTCGCGGCGTCGACCCAGGCCGGCTGATCAGCCACCGCGGCGGCCTTCGCTCGCTGGCGCTCCGGCGCGATCTGCACCACGTTCCAGGCCAGGCCCATCCGGCGCAGGGCGCGGATCGCCAGGCCCGAGGGGTCGAGCTCGTACCAGCGGAGGCCGTGGATCGCCGAGCGGGGGAAGGCGTGGTGGTTGTGGTGCCAGGCCTCGCCCAGCGAGGGCAGCGCGAGCCAGGCCACGTTGGTCGACTCGTCGTCGGTGTCGAAG
>JBJMLJ010000523.1:0-5574 GCA_045805365.1 Thermoleophilaceae bacterium | reverse complement strand
GCCAGGGCGAGGACCTCGTTCATCAGGTTGCGGCGGCGGCGCTCGGCGAGCGTGCCCTCCTTCTCGATGTGGGCTCGGTGCTCGGCCATCTTCTCGACGAGCTCCTCGATTCCCTCCCCACGCGACGCCTCGGTCTTGACGATCGGCACCCGCCAGCCCTCCTGGGACCCGAGCGAGAGCACGCCGCGGATCTCGCGCACCATCGTGTCTGTCAGGGGGTGGTCGGACTTGTTGACGACGATCACGTCGGGGATCTCCATCACGCCGGCCTTCAGGGCCTGGATCGAGTCGCCCGAGCCGGGCATCAGGACGAGCACGACGGTGTCGGCGTGGTCGATGATGTCGACCTCGGCCTGGCCGACGCCCACGGTCTCGAGGAAGACGTCGTCCTTGCCGCTGGCGTCCATCAGCAGCGCGGCCTGGAGCGTCGCCTCCGACAGGCCTCCGAGCGAGCCGCGGCTGGCCATCGAGCGGATGAAGACGCCGGGGTCGAGGAAGTGGTCGGACAGGCGGATGCGGTCGCCGAGCAGCGCGCCCTGGGTGAACGGAGAGCTCGGGTCGATCGACAGCACCGCGATCTCCCGCTCGCGGGCGCGGGCGTTCTCGATCAGCCGGCCGATCAGCGTCGACTTGCCCACGCCCGGCGGGCCGGTGAAGCCGACCATGGCGGCGTGGCCGGTCTTCGGGTAGACCTCGCGGACGAGCGCCCAGCCCTCGGGGTCGTCGTTCTCCACGAGCGAGATCGCCCGTGCCAGCGCGCGCTTGTCGCCCTGGAGCAGGGGCTCGGTGAGCTCGGCCGCGGTCCGCAAGGCGCCCAACTCTACGGGCGTAGGGGATGATCCCGTTGATGGACGAGCGGAGTGTCTTCGAGGCCGTCCTGTTGCAGGGGATCGGCGAGCGGACGCTGAGCGCGCGCCAGATCGAGGCCGAGGGCGGCCTCAAGGTCGAGGAGATCGCGACGATGATCGAGTCCTTCGGGCTGCCCATCCCCGAACCGGACCAGCCGGCCTTCACGCGCGAGGAGGCCGACGTGTTCGTGCGCCTGAAGGAGCTCGAGGACGTCTTCCCCCCGCACGTCGCCGTGCAGGCCGGGCGGGTCTACGGGAGGCTGCTCTCACGCATCGCCCAGACCGAGCTCCAGCTCTTCCGGGTCTACGTCGTGCCGCGCCTCCGCGCCGACGGGCAGCATCCCGAGGAGACCCTGCGGGCGGCCCGCGACGCCTTCGAGCAGCTGCTCCCGCTCGCCGACCCGCTGATCATGGGCGTGCACCGCCGCTGGCTCGAACACGAGCTGGCGCAGGAGGCGGTCGCGAGCGTGGAGAACGTCGGCGAGCTGCCCGGCGCGGTGGACGTGACCTTCCTCTTCTGCGACCTGAAGGACTTCACCGCGTTCGCCGACTCGCATGGCGACACGGCCGCGGTGGGCGCAATCGACCACTTCGCCGAGAGCGTCGTCCGCGAGCGCGGCCAGGAGTTCCGCTTCATGAAGGCGCTCGGCGACGGCTTCATGCTCGCCTACGGCGATCCCTGCGCGGCCGTCCGCGCCGGCAATCGGATCGTCAAGGCGATGCAGGTGCCGCGCATGCCACGCGTGCACGCGAGCGCCCACCGCGGCGTGGCGATCGTGCGCGAGGGCGACTACTTCGGGACCTCGGTGAACCTGGCCGCCCGGCTGCTCAACGCGGCGGACCGCGACGAACTGATCGCCACCACCCCGGTGGTCGAGTCGACCGGCGACGAGTTCGACTGGGAGCCGGTCGGCCAGCGCAGGATCCGCGGCGTCTCCGAGCTCGTCGACGTCTACAAGCTCTATTCGTAGGCGAGCGCCTCGAGCACGTCGATCCGCGACGCCCGCCGCGCCGGGCCGATCGCGGCCACGACGCCGGCCATCCCAGCCAGGATCAGCAGGAGGACGAGCGACGGGACCGGGTAGCTCAGCGTGAAGCCCTGATCCGCGAGCGGCCTCGACACGAGCGCCGCGAAGACCACGCCCAGCACCATCCCGAGCATCGCCCCGATCAGGGCCGTGATCACGGCCTCGTAGCGGATCATCCGCCGCACCTGCGAGCGGGACATGCCCACCGCCCGGAGCAGTCCCAGCTCCCGCGTGCGCTCGTGGATCGAGAGGGCCAGCGTGTTGACGATCCCGAATAGCGACACGATCACCGCCAGCGACAGCAGCGCGTAGATCAGCCCGAGCAGCTGGTTGACCTGCTGCCCCTGCTTGTCCTTCAGCTCCCGCTGGTTGAGCACCTCGGTGGTCGGGTAGCGCTGGTCGATCGCATGCGACACGCGCTTCTGGACCGCCTTCGCGTTCGCGCCCGGGTCGATCTTCACGAAGGTGGTGGTTGGCGCGCTGGTGCCGAAGTCGCGGCGGAGGGTCGGCTGCGTGACGAGCACGTTGCCGATCAGGTCGGCGTTGTCGGTCACGGTTCCCCGGACGACGAAGACCGGCCGGCGCTCCAGCGGGGTCCTGATCCGCACGCGGTCGCCGACGTGGATGTGCTTGCTCTTCGCCCAGGCGTCGTCGACCACCGCGTCGCGCGGGCCGAGCCGGGAGAGCGTGTCCGGCGCCCCGTGCTCCCAGTCGAAGGAAAGGACCCGGTTCACGTTGCTGGGCTCGACTCCGGTGACGCGGATGTCCTCGTGGCTGATCCTCCCGGCGGCCGTCCACATGGAGGACACCGTGTGGACTCCCCTCACCTTTGCGATCGCGCCGGCCGAGCCCGCCGGGATCTGCGAGAAGCCGTCGATGTTCTGGACGACGAGGTCGCCCTCGAAGTTCCGATCGACCGCCCGCGAGATCGAGCCCTTGATGCCGGCCGCGAAGACGGTCACGAAGACCACCAGGGCGAGGCCGATCATCAGCGCCGCCGCGGTGACCGCCGTCCGCGCCGGCTTGCGCACCGCGTTCTCCCGTGCCAGCTGCCCGGTCAGGCCCCGCAGCCGCTCGATCGGCCGACCGGCCAACGAGGCGAGCGGGCGCACCAGCCGCGGGCTCACCAGTGAGACGCCCAGGAGGACGGCGACAGCGCCGGCACCCATCAGGGCGACGCCATTGAAAAGACCCACGATCGTGAGCGCCACGCCTCCCCCGCAGAGCAGCACCGCGAGCGCCGCATAGACCCCCCGGCGCCTGGCGCCCGCCTCCGGGAGCTCCGCCTCGAGCAGTGCCGCCATCGGCGTGACCCGCGTGGCCCGGAGTGCCGGCGACATCGCGGCAGCCAGCGTCACTCCGAGACCGATGGCGACCGACGCGACGATCGTCCGTGTCTCGACGACCGTGCCCGTATTCGGGAGATCCACCCCGAATGACTTGAAGATGGCTTTCAGACCCTTCGCGATTCCGATTCCGCCGGCCAGCCCGCCGATCGAGCCGAGCGTCCCGATCGTCCCCGCCTCCAGGACCACCGAGCCGAGCACCTGGCGGCGCGAGGCCCCGAGCGTTCTTACGAGCCCGAACTCGCGGACCCGCTGGGCGACGGTGATCGAAAAGGTGTTGAAGATCAGGAAGGCGCCGACGAACAGCGACACGCCGGCGAACACGAGCAGCGCGATCTTGATGAAGCTGAGGCTGTCGGCGATGTCCTGGGACTGCCGCTTGGCCGCCTGCTTGCCCGTCTCGACGGTCACCGACCGGGGCATGACGCGGGCGATGCGCCGCTTGAGCTCGTCGGCGCTCACGCCGTGCGCCGCGGCGACCGAGATCTGGTCGAACTTGCCGACCTTGTCGGTCACCGCCTGCGCCTCCGGCAGGATGAGCTGGGCTATCCCCGCCCCGCCGAACGACGTCTTGCCCAGCCGGACCAGGCCGACGAGCCGGTAGCGCTTCACCTGCTGCTCGCCCGCGATCCGCAGCGTGTCGCCGGGCTTCAGGTGCGCGTGGTCGGCCGTCTGCTTGTCGAGCGTCGCCTCGCGGGCGTTCCGCGGTCGGCGGCCGCTGACCAGGTTGAGGGTCTCGAAGCGCCTCGGCTCGACCGAGGAGGTGAAGTTCGGCGAGAAGTGCGGCCCGATCGGGTCGCCCTTCTTGTTCACGAAGCGCACCTGGGAGAAGATCTCGCCGGCCGCCGCCTCGACGCCGTCGACCGCTCGTACGCGCGGCAGGAGCCGAGCCGAGAAGGGCGGCGGCGCAACCTGGTCGCTCTTCACGTCCTCGCGCGGGGTGACGGTTACGTCCGTCCCCCTCAGCGACTCGGAGAAGATGTCGTCGAACGACTTGGTGATCGTGTCGGTGAGGACGTAGGTGCCCGCGACGAGCGCCACGCCGAGCAGCACCGCGAGCATCGTCGTGAGCGCGCGGAGCTTGCGCGCCGCGAGGCCCCGCAGCGCGACCCGGGTCACGCGGCGGCCCGGCGGTCCTCGTCGATGCGGCCGTCGCGCAGCACGAGGAGCCTGTCAGCGTGCGACGCCGCCTCCGAGTCGTGGGTCACCATGACGACCGTCTGGCCGAAGTCGTCGACCGCCTGGCGCAGCAGGCGCAGCACGTCCTCGCTCGCCTTCGTGTCGAGGTTGCCGGTCGGCTCGTCGGCGAAGACCACAGCCGGCTTCGAGACGAGCGCCCGCGCCACCGCGACCCGCTGCTGCTGCCCGCCCGAGAGCTCGGCCGGCCGGTGGCTGAGCCGGTCCTCGAGCTCCACGGTCTCGACCAGCCGCTCGAGCCACTCGGGATCGGCCTTCCGGCCCGCGATCGACAGCGGCAGGAGGATGTTCTCCTCGGCGGTGAGCACCGGGATGAGGTTGAAGAACTGGAAGACGAAGCCGAGCTTGTCGCGCCGCACCCGGGTCAGATCGGCGTCGTCGAGACCGGTGAGCTCGACTCCGTCGAGTTGGACCGATCCGGACGTCGGCCGGTCGAGGCCGGCCAGGATGTGCATCAGAGTCGACTTGCCGGACCCGGAGGGTCCCATGATCGCGTTGAAGCGGCCCTGCTCGAAGGCCACGCTGACGCCGTCGAGCGCCTCGACGGCCGTCTCGCCCTCGCCGTAGCGCCTATGGACGTCTGTTGCAGTGACTATCGAGCCCACCGCCCTCACTCTGGCATGATCGATTCGGTTTGGATTCCGACTCGCCCCTCGGCGACTACGCCGTAGTCGCCGAGCAGATCACCGCTGCCGCCGAGCTGCTGGTCGAGCGGGCGGGCGTGGAGCCGGGGATGGACATGCTCGACGTCGCGACGGGCACCGGCAACGCCGCGCTGCCGGCGGTCCGGCTGGGCGCGCGGGTCACCGGGATCGAGCTGATCCCCGAGCTGCTCGACATGGCCCGCGAACGGATCGCCGACGTGGGGTTGGAGGTGGACTGGGTCGAGGGCGGCCCCGAGCAGCTCCCCTTCGACGGCGCCAGCTTCGACCGGGTGCTGTCGGCGTTCGGCCACATGTTCGCGCTGCGGCACGAGCGCGTCGCCGCCGAGCTCGTGCGCGTCTGCAGGCCCGACGGGGCGATCGCGTTCTGCGCCTGGACTCCCGACGGCCTGGGCGGTCGGCTCCTCTCGACCGCGGCCTCATACCTGCCTCCGCGGCCGCCCGTCGCCTCGCCACCAAGCCTGTGGGGGTCGGAGGAGCACGTCCGCAGGCT
>JBJMLJ010000522.1:0-2348 GCA_045805365.1 Thermoleophilaceae bacterium | reverse complement strand
CGAGATCCGCGAGTTCGAGTGCCTCGGCGCCTGCGACATGGCGCCGATGGCGTCGATAGACGGGCGGTACGTGGGCCCACTGAGCGAGGACGACGCGCCGGAGATCGTCGCCGCGCTGAAGGAAGATCGAACGGTCCTGCCCGGGCGCTCGCTGGAGGACGAGGACTACAAGCTCCCCTGGGAGAACCAGTGACAGAGCTCAAGGTCCTCACCGAGCACATAGATCGCCCCGACCTCCACAGGCTGAGCGTCTATGAAGAGCTGGGCGGCTACCGCGGGCTGCGCAAGGCCGTCCAGATGGAGCCCGACGAGGTCCTCCAGCAACTCGAGGAGTCGGGGCTCCGCGGACGCGGCGGCGCGGGCTTCTCGATGGGCAAGAAGGCGAGCTTCCTGCCCAAGGGCTCGATGGACAAGTACCTCTGCTGCAACGCGGACGAGTCCGAGCCGGGCGCCTTCAAGGATCGCCTGCTGATGCAGAAGAACCCGCACCTTCTGGTCGAGGGCTGCATCATCGGCGCGATCGCCGCGGGCGCCAACAAGGGCTTCATCTTCATCCGCGGCGAGTACGCCCATCAGGCCGACGTGCTCGACGCGGCCGTGGCCGAGGCGTACGAGCGCGGCTATCTGGGCAAGCGCATCCTGGACTCGGACTTCTCCTTCAGCCTGGTCGTCCACCGCGGCCAGGGCGCCTACATCTGCGGCGAGGAGACGGCGCTGCTCGACGGGCTGGAGGGCAAGCGCGGCAATCCTCGCCTGAAGCCGCCGTTCCCCGCGATCCAGGGGCTCTACCAGGGGCCGACCCTGATCAACAACGTCGAGACGCTCTGCTGCACGTCGCTGATCATCGACCGCGGCCTCGACTGGTTCCGCTCGATGGGCAGCGAGCAGTCGACCGGCCCGAAGCTCGTCTCCGTGTCCGGCGACGTCCAGCGCCCCGGCAACTACGAGGTCGAGCTGGGGATCACGGTGCGCGACGTCATCTACGGGCTCGCCGGCGGGCCGCCCGAGGGCCGCGAGGTCAAGTGCTTCTTCCCGGGCGGGTCGTCCGCCCCGGTGCTGACGGCCGACCACCTCGACCTGCCCCTCACCTACGAGGACATGGCGGAGGCCGGCTCGATGCTCGGCACCGCCTCGGTCATCGTCGTCGACGACTCGCAGCCGCTCGTCCCGCTCGCCCTTCGGCTCGCCGAGTTCTACCGGCACGAGTCCTGCGGCAAGTGCGTGCCCTGCCGCGAGGGCACCAACTGGACCGTGAAGCTGCTCGAGCGCATCGACGACGGCGAGGCCACGCCGATGGACCTGGAGATCATGGCCCAGGTCCAGGAGAACATCATCGGCCACTGCCTCTGCGTGCTCGGCGACTCGATGGCGATGCCGATCGGGTCGATGATCAAGCACTTCCGCCAGGAGTTCGAGGACCACATCGAGCAGGCCCGCGAGCGCCGCCAGCTCGAGGAGGCCGCCTCGTTCTCGGCCGGCGAGCTCGCGGCGAGCGTCGAGGCGGGAGCCGCGTAGCGGATGCCCCGCCCCGAGCAGAACGAGATCGTCTTCGAGATCGACGGGCGCGAGGTGCGGGCCGTGGAGGGCTCGATGCTCGTGGACGCCGCCAAGAACGGCGACGTCGAGATCCCCTACTTCTGCTACGAGCCCAAGCTCGGCCAGCCCGTCGGCGCCTGCCGCATGTGCCTGGTCGAGATCGAGGGCATCCCCAAGCTCCAGACCGCTTGCTCGACGCCGGTGAAGGACGGGATGGTGGTGACGACCACCTCCGACGAGGTCAAGCACGCGCAGAACGCGGTCGTCGAGTTCCTGCTCGTCAACCATCCGCTCGACTGCCCGGTCTGCGACAAGGGCGGCGAGTGCCCGCTCCAGGACATATCGTTCGGCTGGGGCGCGGGCCGCTCGCGCTTCATCGAGCCCAAGCGCCACTTCAAGAAGCCGCTCGAGCTCTCGCCGCTCGTGGCGATCGACCGCGAGCGCTGCATCCTCTGCTACCGCTGCGTCCGCTTCTCGCAGGAGGTGGCCGAGGACTACCAGCTCGTCTTCCTCGAGCGCGGCGACCACACCTTCGTCGGCACCCACGAGGGCCGCCCCTACGTCGCGCCCTTCAGCGGCAACATCATCGAGCTCTGCCCTGTGGGCGCCCTCACCTCCACCGCCTACCGCTTCCGGGCGCGGCCCTGGGACATCGAGGACGCGGGCTCGCTCTGCTCCCTCTGTCCCAGCCAGTGCAACGTCAAGTTCACCATCAGGGACGACGCCAAGGTCGTCCGCGTCCTCGCGCGCGACAACCACGACGTCGACGACGGCTGGCTCTGCGACAAGGGCCGCTTCGCCTACCAGGCGAT
>JBJMLJ010000521.1:0-3304 GCA_045805365.1 Thermoleophilaceae bacterium | reverse complement strand
CGGGATCCTGGTGCTGGAGGCGCTCTCGGACCGGCTCGAGCTGCCGCTGCGCATCGCCCGCGGCGGATTGCGCGAGGGCGTGCTGCTCGAGCTGCTCGAGGAGAGGGAGGCCGCCTAGTCGTGGCCGGCGGGAGCAGCCGCCGCGATCGCGCTCAGCTCGCTGGGCCGAAGGAGGAGCACCAGCTCGCCCTTGGCGATGCCCGCCAGGCCGCCCTTCTTCATCCGCACCTGGGCCCCGGTGGCGCTGTGCACGGCCGCCGAGAAGTCCGGGTCGTGACCAACGAGGAGGACGTCCTCCCCGTAATCGGCCGCGAGCTCGCTCGGGTCGAACGGGCCGCCGCCGAGCCGGTCGTCGAGCTGGACCTCGATTCCGCCGAGCTCCTCGCACACGATCCGGGCGGTGTCGGCGGCGCGAACCTTGGGGCTCGACACGCAGGCATCCAGCGCGATCCCCAGCGCCGCGAGCGCCGCGCCGGCGTCGCGGGACTGGGCCTCGCCGCGCTCCGAAAGCGGTCGCTCCGCGTCGGGAACGCCGTCCTCCGCGTGCCCATGCCGCAACAACCAGATCACAACACCCCGGACCTTACCCGCTGCGACACAATGGGAAGTGGACATGGAAGCCCAGACTGAGCAGGTCGAGACACAGCCGACGCAAGAGGAGCGGGAGGCCGCCGACCTCACCGACGCCGAGCTCTACCAGAACCGCGAGATCTCCTGGCTCGACTTCAACGAGCGCGTGCTCGAGCTGGCCGAGGACGAGCGCACGCCGTTGCTCGAGCGGGTGAAGTTCCTCGCCATCTACTCGTCGAACCTCGACGAGTTCTACATGGTGCGCGTGGCGGGATTGCACGACCAGGTGGACGCCGGCATCGACGCCCGCGGGGCTGACGGCCTGGGGCCGGCGGAGACGATCGAGCGGGTTGCGGAACAGGCGCGGGAGCTCGGTGCCCGGCAGTCGCGGCAGTGGGAAGACGTGGTCCGGCCGGCGATCGCCGAGCACGGCATCCGGGTCGTCGACTGCGACCGCTGCTCATCGGCCGAGCTGGAGCAGGTCGACCGGATCTTCGCCGAGCAGATCTTCCCGGTCCTGACTCCGCTCGCCGTGGGCCCCGGCCGGCCGTTCCCATACATCTCGAATCTCTCGCTGTCGCTCGCGGTCTGGCTCCGCGACCCCGTCTCCGGCAGCGAGACCTTCGCGCGCGTGAAGGTGCCGAAGGAGGTCGTTCCGCGCTTCCTGCGCCTCGAAGGCGGCGCCTTCGTCCCGCTCGAGGCGGTCATCGCCCGGCATCTCGGCGCGCTCTTCCCCGGAATGGAGATCCTCCGCCACGACTACTTCCGTGTCACCCGGGACGCCGACTTCACGGTCTCCGACGAGGCCGACGACCTCCTCCAGGCGGTCGAGGACGAGCTGCGGCGGCGACGGTTCGGCGAGGTCGTCCGGCTCGAGCTCGGGTCCACGATGGACCCCGATCTCCGTGGGCTGCTGGTCGAGTCACTCGGTATCGACGAGCTCCAGGTGGTCGACGTCGACGGACTGCTCGACATGACCGATCTCTGGCAGATCCACGGCATCGACGGCCACAGGGACCTGCGCGACGAGCCCTGGACGCCGGTGAGCCAGCCCGCCTTCAACGACCCCGACGAGGGCAGGCCGGACGTGCTCGGCGCCATGCGGAACGGCGACCTGATCGTGCACCACCCCTACGACTCGTTCGCCACGAGCGTCGAGCGCTTCGTGCAGCAGGCCGTGGCCGACCCCGACGTGCTGGCGATCAAGATGACCGTGTATCGGACCTCGGACGACTCGGCCCTGGTCCCGTCCCTGATCGAGGCCGCCGAGCGCGGCAAGCAGGCGGTCTGCCTCGTCGAGCTCAAGGCACGCTTCGACGAGCGCACCAACATCACCTGGGCGCGCGCGCTCGAGGAATCCGGCGCCCACGTGGTCCACGGGCTGCCCGGGCTGAAGACCCATGCCAAGGCGCTGTTCGTGGTCCGGCGCGAGGGCCAGGGCGTGCGTCACTACGTCCATATCGGGACCGGCAACTACCACGCCAAGACCGCGCGGCTGTACGAGGACTTCGGCCTCTTCACCTGCGACCCGGAGATCGGCGCCGACGTGGCCGACCTGTTCAACTCGCTGACCGGCGCGGCACGCTCGCCCTCCTACCGCAAGGTCATCGTCGCGCCCGAGCACATGCGAGACCGGCTGCTGGAGGAGATCTCGAAGACGGCCGAGGCCCACCGGGCGGGCGAGAAGGCCTGGATCGGCATGAAGATGAACGCGCTCGTCGACGCGCGCTGCATCCGGGCCCTGTACGAGGCCTCGCAGGCGGGCGTGCGGATCGACCTCAACATCCGCGGCATCTGCTGCCTCCGCGCGGGGGTGCCCGGCGTCAGCGAGAACGTCAACGTGGTCTCGGTCGTAGGGCGCCACCTGGAGCATTCCCGCTTCTACGTCTTCCACCGCGGGGACGAGCGCCGCTGCTACATGGGCTCCGCCGACCTGATGCCGCGCAACCTCGACACCCGCGTCGAGCTGCTCGCGCCGGTGGAGGCGCCGGAGCTGCGCGAGGAGCTCGAGGACACGCTGCGGCGCTGCCTCGCCGACGACACCTTCGCCTGGGAGCTCGGGCCCGAAGGCTGGACCCGCCGCTCGGGCGCCCGCCGCGCCGTCCACGAGGAGCTGATGGCGAGGGCCAGCGAGCGCGCCTCGGCGGACGCGGCCGCGCTCGAGCGCTGAAACCGGCGCCCGCCGCGGCGGGCTGACCTATAGTCCCCACAGCGCTCGCGGGAGTGGTCTGCAGGGGGTGTTGGAAACCACGGAACACGTACGCGTCTGGCGAGTAGATGTCCGCCGGGCCGCCGCATGGGCGGAGAGCGCCTCCATCCGGCTCCTTCAGCCCGAGGAACGCGAGCGGGCGGAGCGCGGCACCCCGGATGTGCGCCGCCGGCGTCTGGTCTCCCGCGCCGCTCTTCGCGTCGCCCTGGGGAGCTGGCTCGAGCGGCCCCCGGCGTCGGTCCAGTTCAGCTCGGATCGCTTCGGAAAGCCCACCGTCGCCGGCAGCGATGCCCATTTCAGCGTGTCTACGAGCGGCGATTGCTGCCTCGTTGCCGTGAGCGGACGCGGTCCCATCGGGGTGGACGTCGAAGCCGTCGTCCCGCTCCCCGAGCTCGACGATCTCGTGGCCAGCCGCTTCGCTCCCGCCGAGGCGGCGGCGATCGTGCGCCTCCCCCGGGAGAGCCGGCTGAGGGCGTTCTACAACTGCTGGACGCGCAAGGAGGCGTGCCTGAAGGCCACCGGCGT
>JBJMLJ010000520.1:0-5497 GCA_045805365.1 Thermoleophilaceae bacterium | reverse complement strand
GGCAAGGCGCGCCGCAAGCGCGCCCTCTACATCTCCTCGCCGATCGGGCTCGGTCACGCGCGCCGCGACGTGGCGATCGCCAAGGAGCTCCGCGCGCTCCACCCCGATCTCGAGATCGACTGGCTGGCGCAGGACCCGGTTACTCGCGTGCTCGAGGCGGAGGGCGAGCGGATTCATCCGGCGAGCGCTTCTCTGGCGAACGAGTCGCGCCACATCGAGTCGGAGTCGGCCGAGCACGACCTGCACTGCTTCCAGGCCTGGCGGCGGATGGACGAGATCCTCGTCTCCAACTTCATGGTCTTCCACGACCTGGCGGAGGACGAGCAGTACGACCTCTGGATCGGCGACGAGGCCTGGGAGCTCGACTACTACCTGCACGAGAACCCGGAGCTGAAGCGCGCGGCCTACGTCTGGCTGACCGACTTCGTCGGATGGCTGCCGATGGAGGACGGCGGCGAGCGCGAGGCCTTCCTCACGGCCGACTACAACGCCGAGATGATCGAGCACATCGCCCGCTTCGGCCGGCTCCGCGACCGAGCCCTGTTCGTCGGCAACCCCGACGACGTCGTGCCCGACGACTTCGGCCCGGACCTCCCCGCCATCCGCCAGTGGACCGAGGAGAACTACGAGTTCTCCGGCTACGTGACGGGCTTCGAGCCGCCGGCGGACCGCGAGGCCCTCCGCGCCGAGCTCGGCTACGCGTCCGACGAGCGCGTCTGCGTCGTCACCGTGGGCGGATCGGGAGTGGGGGAGTCGCTGCTGCGTCGCGTGATCGCGGCCTACCCCGACGCCAAGCGCTCGGTGCCCGAGCTGCGGATGATCGTCGTGGCGGGCCCGCGGATCGACCCGGAGACGCTGCCCTCGGCCGAGGGGCTCGAGGTGCGGGCATACGTCCACGACCTCTACAAACACCTGGCGGCGTGCGACCTCGCGGTGGTGCAGGGCGGGCTGACCACCTCGATGGAGCTGACCGCCAACCGGCGACCGTTCCTCTACTTCCCGCTGAGACACCACTTCGAGCAGTGCCATCACGTCCGCCACCGCCTCGACCGCTACGGCGCGGGCCGCCGCATGGACTTCGAGGACTCGCCGCCCGAGGCGATCGCCGACGCCATCGCCGCGGAGATCGGCCGCGAGGTCGACTACCTGCCGGTCGAGACCGACGGCGCCCGCCGCGCGGCGGAGCGGATCGCGGAGTTGCTGTAGCGCGCCTAGACTTGCCTCGAACGGGGCGTGGCGCAGCCTGGTAGCGCACCTGCTTTGGGAGCAGGGGGTCGGCGGTTCAAATCCGCCCGCCCCGATTTAGCAAGCACGCATTTCGGCGCGACGACGCACTCTCGCTTTCACGCGAAAGCAGTAGCGGCAGGCCCGCCCAACGCGGCGCCGATCGACACGCGGTCCCCTGACACGGCGGACCTCTCGATGGCGTCGATGACCTCGTGGCGCCGGACCGCGTCGGCGAAGTCCGGGACGGTGTGAGTCCCGTTGTCGATGTCCGCCGCGTAGGCGGCGTAGGCACGTCCGACGTTGTAGGCGGGCGTTCCGTTCAGGCTGGTGAGTTCGGGCCATTTCTCTGTCGAGGCCGTGGGGACAGCGAGCTCGGCGGGGTCGTCCCCACCGTCTGCACCCGCGACGGTCAAGGGAAAGATCCCGGGGTATGGAGCATCAGCGGTAATCCGTAGCGTTCCGTCGGTTCCGTTGACTTCCCACAGGAACCCGACACCCCCGGTCACCGCCTCGCGGATGTGGATGCTCGCCGTCACCCCAGATGTGAGGGTGCCGATCACGGCGATCTGGTCGGCGGCCGTCTTCACGATCTGTTCGCCCGTCTCCTCGATGGTTATGAGCGGCCTGCGAAGGGCCGACACCGCCGACAGGTCGGCGAACTCGCCCAGTACGTAGTTGAGGGTGTCCAGGCTATGGCCGACGGCGACCGTGAGCGCGTTGGCCCCGTTTGTCTCGTCGAGCATGTAGGCGTTGGCCTGGACCACGCTGCCGCCCGGGACCGAGAGCCCGAGCATGGTCGTCGACAGGACCTCGCCGACGTATCCGTCGCTGAGCAGCTCTTGGACGAACTCGATCGCCGGTGCCCGGCGGCCCTGGAGGCCGACGACCGTGCCCACTCCCTGCTCGGCGGCCAGTGCGGCCATCGCTCGCGCGTCGTCGAGGTCGCGGCCGAGCGGCCACTCGCAGTAGACGGCCTTGCCGGCGGCAAGCGCGGCATCGACCAGTTCTCGATGGCGGGGGGCCTTGACCGTGACAGCAACCACATCGATGTCTGGCTGGGTCACCATCTGCTCATGGTCTGAGAACACCGCGCTGACCCCGAATACCTCGCCCAGCGTGCGCGCGGATTCTGCGCTGTGCGCGCTGAGTGCCCGAATCTCGTAGTTCGGTAGAGCGCGCAGGGCTGGGATGTGGGCGGTGGCGGCCCAGCCCCGGTGCGGGCTGACCCCGATGATTCCGACACCGAGCGTCGATTCGGACATTCCTGGGTCCCTCGTCGCCGCGCTAGAACCCGAGGGCCTCGTCGACGAGGACCACGGTGATGCGCTCGGGGACTATCTCGCGATTGATGATGAGCACCTTGTTCACGGCGCTGTGGATGCCGTACGCCGCCTGCGCGCGAGCATCCTCCAGAGGAAACGAGTAGTCGTTGATCCGGCGCAGACCTTCCTCGAGGTCCGACACGATCTTCTGCGTCCCCACGACGAGGATGACTCGCCCGGCGCCGCCGGCGTACGGTCCGAGCTGACTACCGCTCATCGAGGCCGCCAGCAGAGCCCCGGTCTCGGTGACCGCGTGAACGCTGCCCAGCATCACGTCCGGCGCCGCGGACAGGCGGCGGATCTCGTCGGCCTGGGTGTCGCGATCCAGGCTCCAGACTCGCGGTCGAAGGGCGTCGTAGTGCGAGGAGCCCTCGATCTCATCGATGATTCCCGAGACCTCGAGCGATTGAGACGCGCCGCTATGGACCTGGGACCCGTCGGGGATGAGACCCAGGACGATCGGTTTCGCTTCGGCCGCGTTCGCCGCTCGGAGCACCCGGATGCCGTTGTCCTCCAGGGCAGCGGCGGTTCTGGTCACTCGGGCGTCGTCCGCCGCGGTGCCGAACCGGCGCTTGGTGGACTCGTCGAACTCGAGCTGGACTTGGGTCGTCACTGGCGCTCCTTTCCTGGGGCCGCCTCGGCCCCTATACTTGCAAGTGCAAATACCCTAGCAACTTAGGTGCACATGCAAATATCTCCTTCGACCGATACCGCTGAGCGCTTCGACCGGCTCGTTGAGGATCAGATGCCTGGTCGGCGCGGGTTGGAGGCCTGGGGCTCGCTGCTGCGGGCCCACGCCTCGCTCATGCGCCGACTTGACACGGATCTGGAGCGAGAGACGGGGCTGGCCCTGGCCGACTTCGACGTCCTCGCTCAGCTCGCGAGGGCCAATGGTGAGTTGCGCATCACGGAGCTGGCGGACCGGGCGCTCATCTCTCGATCGGGCATGAGCCGTCGCGTCGCCCGGCTGGCCGATGAAGGCTTGGTCCGCCGGGACAGAGCCCGTAGCGACGCCCGCGGTGTCGTAGTGGCACTCACCAAGGCGGGCATGGCCCGTCTCGATGAGACGGCGCCCGTCCATGCACGCGGGATCTCGGAGCTGTTCGTTGGCCAGCTCGACGATCAGGAGCTCACGCTCGTAGAGCGTGCTCTGAACAAGCTCATCGTCGACTGCTCCTTTGGCTGAGACCTAGTGCTCGCGGCTTGGTACGAGCGGGCGGGACCCGCTGCGGAGGTGCTTCAGGTCGGTGAGATGGCCGACCCGGAGCCCGGACCGGGCGAGGTGCGCGTTCGGGTTTCCGTCTCGGGCGTCAATCGCGGGGACGCCAAGAAACGCGGCGACTGGGTGGGGTACGGGTTGCCGTTCCCGCGCATCGTTCCGCACAGCGACGGCTCCGGCATCATCGACGCCGTCGGACAAGGCGTAGACCCCGGCCGAGTCGGACAGCGTGTGTGGGTGCACGGGGCGCAGTCGTACCGTCCCTTCGGAACTGCGGCGCAGCTGACCGCCGTGCCGGCTGACCAGGCTGTGGAGCTCCCCGACGACGTCGACGATGAGACGGGCGCGTGCCTCGGGATTCCCGGTATCACCGCGCACCGCGCGGTCTTCGGCGACGGCCCTGTCGCCGGCAAAACGGTTCTCGTCCAGGGTGCGCTCGGTGCAGTCGGCTCGCTCGCTGCCCAGCTCGCGCACTGGGGAGGAGCCACGGTCATCGGCACGGTGACGCGCAGCGGCGACCTCGATCAGCTCGGCTCAGCGGTCACGCACCCTGTCGCGCTCGATGATGAGAAGCCGGCCGAGGCGATCCGGGCGCACGCGCCCGAGGGCGTGCATCGCATCGTCGAGGTCGCCTTCTCGGAAAACGCCGACATGGACGCGGCCGTCACGGCGCCCGACGGCGTCATCGCCGCCTACGCCACCCAACGCGACCGGCCCGACTTCCCGTTCTGGCCCATGCTCTTCGCCAACCTCACGATCCGACTTCTCGGCAGCGACGACTTCCCGCAGGAGGCGAAACGCCAAGCCGCAGACGACCTCACCACCGCTGCACAGGAGGGAGCGCTCTCAATACCGATCACCGAGCCGTCGCCCCTGCATCAGATCGCCGAAGCCCACGAACGCGTCGATGCTGGCGCTCGAAAGCGCGTGCTGCTGTCGATCCCTCAGCAGCGCTAGAAACCGCCCGGCGCGCGCCATCCACGGCTGCCGCTTCGCGCGAGTTGTGGAAGCGGGGGCCCCGGCTTGCACGTGCCGTCGCCGCGCACGTAGATGCTGAGCTCTGCTCTGACACCACCTCGTACTTGTAGGCGTGGCTCTGCGGCAGCTTGAGGTACTCGTCCGGAGCCCCTACTTCCACGCTGTTGACTTCGCCTACTCCAACCGCGAGATGATCTTGTCGGCGGGGCACACCTACTCCGTCAGGTTCGGCGACGACCCGGACAATCCTGGCGGCGGTTCCAGGGGTGCTGTCGCCACTTGCAAGTCGCAAAACTAACCCGAGAGGACGCCGATGCCGGACACCACCTGCCACATGTCGATCTCGCTCGACGGTTTCGTCGCTGGGCCCGACCAGAGCCGCGAGAATCCACTCGGTAAGCGTGGGCGCGAGCTCCATGCCTGGCACCTCGGCGACGAGCGCGCCAACGACGCCGACGCGACGGCGACGGACTGGCTCATGCGCCCGCGCGGCGCGTACGTTATGGGGCGGAACATGTTCGGGCCGATCCGCGGCGAGTGGGATGAGGAGTGGCGCGGCTGGTGGGGTCCCGAGCCGCCTTACCACGCGCCGGTGTTTGTGCTCACCCATCACGTCCACGAGCCGATCGAGATGGAAGGCGGGACGACCTTCCACTTCGTCACCGGCGGCTTCGACGCCGCTTACGCACAAGCGCGCGAGACGGCCGGGGAGGGCGGCGTAGACATCGCGGGCGGCGCCTCGACTGTGCGC
>JBJMLJ010000519.1:0-1901 GCA_045805365.1 Thermoleophilaceae bacterium | reverse complement strand
CGGCAACCGGCGGGCGCTCCACATACGCAAGTGGCTGCGCTCGGGGCGGACGCCGAACGAGCACGACCGGGAGATGGTCCTGAGCCAGCCCTCCTACAACGCCCGGCTGTCCGCCGTGCTCTGGGGGCTCGCGGCCCTGCTCGCCGGGATCCTCAACATCCCGGTCTCGCCGGGCTTCGGCGCGCTCGTGTTCGGGACGATCCTCTGCGGAGGCCTGACGACCACCGCCCTGGCGTACCTGTTCACCGAGCGGATCAACCGGCCGGTCTTCGCGCGGGTGCTCGAGGGGGCATCGAACCAGCAGCCCGTCGGCCCAAGCGTCGCGGCGCGGCTGACCACCACCTGGGCCCTGGCCAGCGGCATCCCGCTGCTCGGCGTCCTCTTGATCAGCATCGCCGCGCTGGCCGGCGTGGACCTCAGCACGGGCCAGATCGCCCAGGCCGCTCTCTTCCTCGCCCTCCTGTCGGTCGTCGTCGGGGCGCTCGGGACGACCGTGTCGGCGCACTCGGTATCCGATCCGCTGGCGGGAGTGCGGGCCGCCCTGCGCTCGGTGGAGCGAGGCGATCTGGGCGCCCGTGTGGACGTGGACGACGCCAGCGAGGTCGGGCTCGTGCAGGCCGGCTTCAACCGCATGGCCGCAGGCCTCGAGGAGCGCGAGCGGGTGCGCGACCTGTTCGGGCGCCAGGTCGGCCGCGAGGTGGCCGAGGCGGCGCTTGACGGTGACGTTCAGCTCGGGGGTGAGGTTCGCGACGTGGCGGTGCTCTTCGTCGACGTCGTCGGCTCGACCACGCTGGCGGCGCGCCGTCCACCCGAGGAGGTCGTCGCGCTGCTCAACCGCTTCTTCGCGATCGTCGTCGAGGTCGCCGAGCGGAACGGGGGCTGGGTCAACAAGTTCGAGGGAGACGCCGCGCTCTGCGTGTTCGGGGCGCCCGTGCCCACCGACGACGCCCCCACGTGCGCGCTCGCGGCGGCCCGTGAGCTGCGCCGGCGCCTGTCCGAGGAGCTGGCGGAGATCGACGCCGGGGTCGGCGTCTCGGCGGGACCGGCCGTCGCCGGCAACGTCGGGGCCGAGCAGCGCTACGAGTACACGGTGATCGGCGACCCGGTGAACGAGGCCGCCCGCCTCTGCGAGCTCGCCAAGGACGAGCCCGGACGCGCTTTCGCCTCCCAGCGCGCGCTCGAGGCGGCGAGCCGGGCGGAGCGCGCCCACTGGTCGCTGGGCGAGACGGTCACCCTGCGCGGCCGCGACGAGCCGACCCGCCTGGCGACGCTAGGCGACGGCGATGCGGCCGGCCGGGCCGTCGACCAGCCGGCCAACGCGAACGCCCGGCCCGTCTGAGCCCGGCGCCGCGGCGACCAGCAGCCCGCCCGAGGTCATCGCGTCGCAGAGGAGCCAGCGCCGCTCCTCGGGCACGTCCTCCGACCAGTCCACGTGCGGCTCGAGCCAGTCGCGGTTGCGCCGGCTGCCTCCGGCGACCGGCGGCTCCGGCGAGCCGAGCAGCTCCAGCACTCCGTCGATCGCGGGCACGGTGGCCGCGTCGACCTCGGCGGCCACGCCGCTGGCCAGCGCCAGCTCGCGCAGGTGGCCGAGCAGGCCGAATCCGGTCACGTCGGTCATGGCGCTCGCGCCGGCGGCCAGCGCGGCGCTCGCGGCATCCCGGTTGAGGCGGGCCATGGTCTCGACAGCGGCGGCCGCCACGCCATCCGGGGCGAGGCCGCGCTTGAGGGCGGTCGAGGCCACGCCCCCGCCCACCGGCTTGGTGAGGAAGAGGTCGTCGCCCGCGCGGGCGGTCGAATTGCGGATGACCCGGTCCGGGTGGACGGTGCCGGTCACCGCCATGCCGAACTTGGGCTCGGGATCGTCGATCGAATGGCCGCCGACGACGGCCACGCCGGCCTCG
>JBJMLJ010000518.1:0-2005 GCA_045805365.1 Thermoleophilaceae bacterium | reverse complement strand
CCTCGCCGTTCGTGCCGCGCGGCGCGTGGGTCGGCTTCCTCGAGGTGTACTTGAAGAGGTAGCGGGCCTTGCGGCATGGCGTTCCGGCGTGCTTGCGCCACGCCACGACCCGCGTCTCGCCCTGCCTGGCCGAGGCACCCGAGCGCATGTCGAGGAAGACCTCGGCGCCGCGCCGGGTGTCGATCCGGCGCAGCTTGAGCGCGACCACGCCGTCCTCCTCGCCGGAGACCTTCTGGTCGACCGTGGCGCCGCCGCAGGTGTCGCTGATGTGGACCTGGGTCGGGTCGAACTCGTCGGAGACGCCCGGCAGGTCGACCTGCGCGGTGTAGACCGTCTCCTTGGCCGCGTCGCCGTCGAGATCGCCGTGCTTGGTGACGGTGTGCGTGAAGCCGAACGCGGGCGCGCACAGCGCCAGGGCGAGCAGGGCGGTCAAGGAGAGCTTGCGCACCGCCCCTCACCGTAAGCTCTGGGCGCGTGTTGCGCTACCGGTTTCTGTTCGAGCAGATGGTGCGCAGGGAGCTGCGCCAGAAGTACAAGGGCTCGGCCCTGGGGGTTGTCTGGTACCTGATCAACCCGATCGTGCTCATGGGCGCGTACGCGCTCGTCTTCTCGGTGCTGCTCAAGGTCGCGACGGTCCCCGACTACCCGCTCTTCCTGATCGCCGGGATGATCGTCTGGGTCTTCTT
Source organism: Thermoleophilaceae bacterium (assembly GCA_045805365.1). Taxonomy (GTDB): domain Bacteria; phylum Actinomycetota; class Thermoleophilia; order Solirubrobacterales; family Thermoleophilaceae; genus DASXBA01. The sequence goes on along the minus strand of JBJMLJ010000518.1, from coordinate 1,319 downwards.
CTCGCAGGCGCTGCTCTCGGCGGCCCCGAGCCTCGTGACCAACGCGCCGCTGGTGCGCAAGGTGCGCTTCCCGCGCGAGGCCATCCCGGCGTCCGCGGCGGCGGTGCAGCTCGCCACCTTCCTCGTGATGATCGTCCTGCTGCTGCCGGTCGAGCTGATCGTGCGCGGCTCCGCCGATCCGGCGTTGCTCCTGCTGCCGCTGATCGTCGCGCTCCTGTTCTGCTTCGTGCTCGGCCTGTCGCTGGCCCTGTCGGTGCTGCACGCCCACTATCGGGACGTCGAGCCCGTGCTGGCGGCCGCGCTGCTGCCCTGGTTCTTCGTCACGCCGATCTTTCTCCGCGTCGACGACATCCCCGGCGTCTCCAGCCGCCCCTGGCTCGGCGACCTCCTCCAGTGGGCGAACCCGATCACGCCCTTCGTCGACGCTACGCGGGAGCTGCTCTACGCCGGCGCGGCGCCGTCAGTTGGCGAGATGCTCTACCTGGTGGGCGTCGGCGGCGCGGCGCTCGCCCTCGGCCTGCTCGCCTTCCGCAGGCTCGGCCGCGACCTGGCGGTGGTGCTGTGAGAACCGGCGAGATCGTCCTCGACCACGCCACCCGCACCTTCAAGGTGCGCCCCGATCGCAGCCGCACGCTCAAGGAGCTGTTCGTCAACCGCGGGCACGGGTCCGAGCCGACCGTCGTGAGGGCGCTCGACGACGTGACGCTGACGGTCGAGCCCGGCGAGGCGGTCGGGATGGTCGGGCGCAACGGCGCCGGCAAGACCTCCACGCTGCGCTGCCTGGCGGGGATCGTCCCGCTCGACTCCGGCCGGGCCGAGTGCGGCGGCCGGATCGTCTCGCTGATCGAGCTGGGCGCCGGCTTCGGCCCCGACTTCTCGGGGCGGGAGAACATCTACCTGAACGGCGCCCTGCACGGGTTCGAGAAGCACGAGATCGAGGAGCGCGTCGAGCGGATCATCGAGTTCTCCGAGCTGGGCGACTTCATCGACGTCCCGATCAGGACCTACAGCGCGGGGATGGAGCTGCGGCTCGGCTTCTCGATCGCCGCTCACCTCGATGCCGACGTGATGCTGATCGACGAGATCCTGGCGGTCGGCGACGAGTCGTTCCAGCGCAAGTGCCTCGCGCGGATATCGGAGCGGATGGAGGCGGGCGCCACGCTCGTGCTGGTGTCGCACGACCCGAGCGCGATCGAGCGCGTCTGCCGGCGGTTGATCGTGCTCGACCACGGGCAGGTCCGGTTCGACGGCGGGGTGGCCGAGGGCCTTCTCTTCTACCACCGCCTCCTCGGGACCCAGGAAGGCGGGTCCACGTCCCT
>JBJMLJ010000517.1:0-6516 GCA_045805365.1 Thermoleophilaceae bacterium | reverse complement strand
GTCGCCCTCGGCCATCAGCTCGGCGAGCCCCTCCCAGGCGACGGGCAGCCGCTCGGCGGTTCCCTCGACCTCACTCGGCGTGAGGACGACCGTGGAGCCGCGGCCGAGCTCGGCCACGCCGCCGGCGACCGGCCCGATGCGCAGCTTCGGCCCGGGAACGTCACCGAGAATCGCCACCTGCTTGCCGACCCGCTCCGCGGCGGCGCGCACGGCGGCCGCGGTCTCGGCGTGCTGGGACGGATCGCCGTGGGCGAAGTTGAGCCGGGCGACGTCCACCCCGGCCGCGATCAGGCGCTCGAGCACCTCCGGATCCCGGGAGGCGGGACCGATGGTCGCGACGATCTTCGTCGAGCGCATCTCCGACGGACTGTACTCGCCGTGACACGGCCGGCTCTTACTAAAGGACGGCTAAACATATCCCCCCCGAAAAGGCCGCTCTTAGCGGGCCTGTCCCCCGGCTCAAGGGTTGACTCGTCGGGGACCCTGGGCTTTAGTGGAGTTGGCCTCGACGAAGCGGGAGCGACGAGGGAGAGTGGCCTTCTGGACGGTCGGACTCGACTGGTCAACGCGTGCCGCGCTCCCACGATCGCCCCTGCCGCGCCTTGGCCGCCGGGGAACTGCATCCGCGAGATAACGCACCAAGAGTTGCGGGGAGGTCTGATGGGCAAGTCTGCCACGGTCGGCGCTGAACAACAGCACCTGCGGGCGCTCGAATACGCGAACAGGGTTCGGCTCGCAAGAGCCCGCTTGAAGCGGAAGGTTGCTGCCGGCGAGCTCTCTGCAGCGGACGTCATCATGAGCTGCCCCTGGCAGGCTCACAGCATGTCGGTAAGCGATCTGCTGATGAGCCAGAAGCGCTGGGGGCGGACGCGCTGCAGACGACTGCTCGTGTCCCTGGGGGTGCCGGAGAACAAACAGATTGGAACCCTCACGGAGCGGCAGCGACTCGCGCTCGCGGCGGTACTGACCGCAAAGCGGGGCCCGGTGGCACCGGCCGCAGATGAAGAGGCTGCGGCTCCCCCCAAGGTGGCACCGGCACCGACGATGGCTCGAGAGCGAGCGCTCTCGGCCGCCTGACGCGAACCGTTCGGGGGCAGCCTCGGGGCTGCCCCCAAACGGACCCTAGCCCCCCTCCAGCTCCACCCCCGGCCCGAGCGTGGCGAGCTCCACGATGTGGCCGTCCGGGTCGCGCACGTAGATCGACTTGCAGAACTCGCGGTCGAGGATCTCGGTGCAGGGGATTCCCCGCGACTCGAGGTAGCCGCGCCACGCGGACAGCTCCGCCTCGCTCTCGACGGCGAGGGCGAAGTGGTGGGTCGAGCCGACCCCGACCTCGCCGGGCTTCATCTGCGGGTATTCGAGGCAGGTGATCAGCGTGCCCGGCCGGCCCTGCTCGTCGCCGAAGAACAGGTGCCTGGCGCCGGGATCGTCGGGGTTGGTCGACGTCTTGAGGGCCCGCATACCGAGCAGGTTCCGGTAGAAGTCGACCGAGCGCCCGGCGTCCTTGCAGAGCACCGTGATGTGGTGGATGCCGGAGATCCGGAGCGGGCGCACGTCAGTTGCTGGGTGCGAGCGAGGGCCCCGGCCCCGCGATGACGAAGAACCAGATCGAGAATGCGATCACCGCGATCGCGACGCTCACCGTCATCACCGCCTCCAGCGCCGTCCCGCCGTGGGTGTCGAGACCGCGCGCCTCACGCAGCTCGACGTGCTTGCGGTTCAGCCAGCCGAGCACCGGCACGATCAGCAGGATGCTCATCACCACGCCGATCATCATCACCGCGAGCGCGGTGCCGAGCGAGTTGGTCTTGCCCTGCACCTGCGAGCCGATGTAGAGCCAGGCCACCGGCACGCCGATCCAGAGCACCAGACCGGCCCCGAGCATCATCAGCACCAGCAGGACCCCGCTCGCTCCGGCGCGCATCAGGTTGCGCATGGCGCGACGCTAACGGAATCCCAGGCCGCCGGAGCGGCGCTTGAAGAGCTCGCGCAGCCAGAAGAAGGCCGAGCCGAAGACCGCCGCCGCGATCACCACGAGCACCCACAGCTTCACCGGACCGAGGCCCAGGGCCACCACGGTCACCACCGCGAACGCGGCTACGCCCGCCAGCAACGTGGTGTGCGAGCGGTAGCCGCCGAGGTGCTCGCGCAGGGCCAGCTCGGCCCCACCGAGGGCGGCTACGACGATGCCGGCCGCCAGCCGTTCCTCGTGACCCTTGCCGCTGAAGATGCCCCAGCCGATGAGGACGAGGCCGACCAGCACGAGCAGCTCGCTGAGCGGGAAGCTGCCCCACGGCGCGGGCGGACGCTCGTCGATCGTCGGCCGGCCCGCACGCGGCCGCGACCTGCCGGCCGTCCCCGTCGCGCTGGCGCGAGCGCGCCTGGCGGCGTCGCGCTCGGCGCGCGTGGTGGTCTCCGCGGCCCGCTTGCGGCTACGCCGTCCCATCGCCAGGTGTCAGGTGGCTAAGGGACAGCCGGAGGAGATGACGACGCGCCACCAGCTCATCAGCATGCCAATGACGCCCCAGCGCGGTCGCACATGCCAGTGCTTGCAGCCCGGCTCGCCGATGTCCTCGTTGCCGACCCGGACCCAGCGATGGCGCTCGGGCTCGAGCAGCATCTCCTCGATCAAGCGGCGGTTCTGCTCCTCGACGTAGGTACGGTCGCTGAGGGCCCGCCGCGCCTTCCCCACGCGCTCCGCGAGCTCGTCGCGGAGCTCCTCCAGCTCGCTGAGGGACAGCACCCGGGGACCGCCGCGCGAGCGCACGTCCCACTCGAAGCCCTTGCGGGGCCAGGTCGAGCAGAACAGCTGCGCGAGCTCCTCCTCCAGCCGCGCGACCTGCTCCAGGAGCTGCCGGCGCGCCGGCCGCTCGTCCGGTGTGGTGCGCGGAAGGACAGGAGGCCGAACCGGCGGCATGAGCGCCGCGCTTCTCCGGTCAGCGACTTCGGGCACGTGCCTCCCAGCGGTCGACTGCGCAGACTGTACCAGCGGGCTCACCGCGCCTCTACCAGTGTCTCCGCGGCCATCCAGAGCGCCTCCTCCACGGAGATCGCCGGTACTCCCTTGACCTTCAGCCCGGCGAGCAGCATGTGGCGCGTGTCGGGGGTGACGCCGGCGTCCTCCGCGATCTCGCCGAACAGGACCGCGAGCGCGCGGTCCTCGTCCGCCACGACGATCTGGCGCGCCGACAGCGGCCGCGTCGGCCCCAGGCGCTCGTCCTGCCGGGCGAGCCTGAGCCCGATCGCGCGGCCCACCTTGTCGCGGTCGAGGGCGATCACCGGCACGCCCGTCTCGGCGACCGCGATCGTCAGTGCGTCGTCGACGCTGTTGCGGCTCACGAAGCCGCCCGCGCGGAGCCGCTCGAGCGCCACACCCTCCGCGGGCGTGTGCTGGGTGTCAGGGTCGATGCCGACCTGCCTGTAGAAGACCCGGTAGGCCCACGGGATCGCGTCCTGGCGCATGTGGATGACCTTGCCGCCCGTGTAGCGGTCGCTGAGCGCGCGCAGGCGCTCCTTGACCTCCTTCGAGGTCCGCTCCGGGCTGGCGTCGACCGCCGCGTAGGACAGGCCGAGCTCCGGGAACTCGTCGGCGAGCTCGGGGTCGACCCAGCCGTCTTGCAGGTCGAGGTCCATCATCGAACCAGCCGGCGGGCCTCCTGGCGCAGCTGGGCCTCCGACAGGTTGCCGAGCTTCGTCGTCAGGACGATCCCTCCCGCCCTGGCGAAAACCGTGGTGGGGCAGCCGCCGACGCTGTAGCGGTTCGCCACCTGGCCGTCGGCGTCGATCGCCACCGGTTGTCGCCAGCCGCGGTTCGCGACGATGCTCCTGATGTCGCCGCGGTCCTTGCGGCTGAAATAGACCGTGGCGAAGCGGACGCCGGGCACGCTTCCCATCACCTTCTCGGTTCGATCGACCTCCGGGAAGCAGTCGGCGCCGCGGTCGAACACGAAGGTCAGGACGAGCGCCTGCCGGCGCAGCTGGCAGACGTTCACGATGTCCCTGCTCCTGAGCTCGCAGGCCGGCACCTTGCCCGAGCCCTTGGGACAGGGCCGCTTGCGGCACAGGTTGGCATCGCCCTCCAGCCGGCCGAGCGCGTTCGGGGCGGCGAAATCGGGGAGATGCGCTCCCCGCTTGAGCCCGAGCAGGCCCTCGCCGCGATTGGGCAGCGCCGTGGTGATGAGCAGGACGCTGACGCCCATCAGCAGCAGGATCCCGACGAGCCAGGCGTACTTGTTGCTGGCCCGCGGAACCTCAGGCGGCCCCTGGTCGGGCTCCGGATGCGTGCGGTCGCGCTCGGCGAGCTGGTCGCCGATCTGCTCAGCCCGGCTGCGCTCGTCGCGGCCCAGGTCGCTGAAGCGATCCTCGCCCTCGGGCATGTCCGCCAGCCTACGCTTACGCCCTGCTTCGGCGAGGCAGGCGCAGCTCGGGGCGTGCGTCCCAGAGCTCGCGTACGAGCGGCCGCGGATCCAGGTCCGCCAGCGTGAACGGGCCGTGCTGCTCGGCCCACAGCAGCGCCGCCGGCAGCACCACCATCACGCCGAGCAGCGAGATCGTTAGGTCGGCGACCGTGACGATGCCGAAGTCGCGCAGCATCCGGATGTCGGACGCGATCAGGGCGGCGAAGCCGGCGATCGCCGTGGCCCCCGAGGCGAGCACCGCGGCGCCCGTCGATGCATAGGTGAGCTGAATCGCGCGGGCGGGGCCTGCGCCGCGGTCCCGCTCCTGCCGGTAGCGGGACGAGAGCAGGACGCTGAACTCGGTCGAGATCGCGATGACGAGCGCGCTGAGGGTCACCGACATCGGGTTCAGGTCGACCTCGAGCGGCCCCGGCAGCAGGCCGAGGACGAACAGGAGAGCCCCGGACCAGCCGGTGGCCAGCGCGATCGGGATCAGCGGGACGGCGGCCTCGCGCCGCGAACGGCGCACCGCGAGCAGCACCAGGAAGACCCCGGCGAGCGCCGCCAGGAGGGTCAGGTCGCGGCGCCACGGCGACGACAGCTCCCCGTTGGCCTCGGCCGCCAGCACCGGCAGCCCGACAACCGATGCCTGGACCCCCTTGGGCGGATTTAGGCGGCCCTCGATGTCGTCGACCACCTGCTGCTGGCGGTCGAGCGGCATCAGCCGGATGCCGAAGGCCATGTTGGCCGTCTTGCGATCCGCGGACACGACACCCTGGGAGAAGTAGGGCGGCACCGCGGCGAGCAGCTGGCGGACGTTGGTGCTCCCGCTCGAGCCGATGCCCGAGCTGAAGAGGTCGGGGAGCGAGAGGGCGGGACACAGCTCCGGCGCCCCCTTGGCGTCGCTGCAGCGCGCCCCGACCTTGTAGCCGTGCGCCTTGAGCGCTCCCTGCTGGAAGCGGGTCATCCAGGCGACCACGGCCGGGTCGGTGATGTCCTTGGCGTGGACCGTCACGTCGATCTCGCCGGAGACGCCCGTCGCCTTCTCGAGCTGGTTCACGTCCTTGAGGGCCTGGAGGTTGGCCGGGACGAGCTCGCGGACGTCCGACACCACCTTGCTCTGGGTGTCGACGACCCAGCCCACGACCGCCAGCGCGAGCCCGATGGCGAGCACCCGCCGCGGCCGCTCGATCGAGCCGTGCAGGGCGCGCCAGGAGCGATCGGCGAGCCACTCCGCCGCCCGGCTCTCGCGGAGCGACGTCCCCCAGTCGCCGAGCCGCTTGCGCAGTCGCGGGAACGACGGCGGCAGGTCGGCCGGCCGCTCGCGCGGCTCGGCGAAGCGAACCAGCGCGGCGAAGCCGGCGGTGAGCGCGCAGCCGAGCGCCAGGGCGATGCCGAGCACCAGCAGGAGGCCGAAGCCGCGCACCATCGGCACGGGCGAGAGGAGCAGCACGAGGAAGCCGACGGCCGTGGCGAGCCCGGCGGTGGCGATCGTCGGCCCGCCGGCGGCGGCGGCGGCCGCGGCGGCGTCGGCCGGGTCGTCGCGGGGACGCTTCGAGCGCGCCTCGTCGAAGCGTGCCTGGAACTGGATCGCGTAGTCCACCGCGAGGCCGATGAGCACCGGGAGCACGGCGATCGAGGCCATCGTCAGGTTGCCGCCGGCGAGCGACAGGGCGCCGAACGTCATCGCGGCCGCGGCCAGCGCCAGCGCCAGCGGGAGCAGCCGCAGGCGCGTCCGGAAGACGAGCGAGAGCGTTGCCGCCATCACGAGCAGCGCCGCGGCCAGCAGGACGAAGATCGAGTGCTGCACCGCGGTCGCGAGCCCCTCGGCGACCACGGGCACGCCAGTCACCACGTAATGGGCGCCGTTCTTCGGCTTGAAGGTTTCGTTGCGCGTGGCGCGCTCGAACAAGTCGATCGCCCGCCGCCGCTCGGAGTTGCTCAGGTCGGGCTTCATCCGGATCTGGATCAGAGCGGCGTTCTTGCTGGGGAAGAGGAAGGCGAACCTCGCCTTGGGCTCACCCACCCGGCCGGCGCCCGAGTCGAACACGAGCGACGAGACGAAGTCCGGATCGGTTATGGACGGCAGGCCGGTGAGCCCGTAACGGAGGGCGACCTG
>JBJMLJ010000516.1:0-4696 GCA_045805365.1 Thermoleophilaceae bacterium | reverse complement strand
GGCGGGCACCTCCACCATCCCCGTCACCATCGTGATGCTGCTGTTTTCGCAGCGGTTCGGTGCGCTCGCCGACCGCTACGGCCCACGGTTCTTCATGGGCGTTGGGCCCTTGATCGCGGCCGTGGGCCTCCTCTTCCTGCAACGGCTCGACGCCGACGTGAACTACGTCACCGACCTGCTGATTCCCCTGCTGGTGTTCGCAGTCGGGCTCTCGATGACGGTCGCGCCGCTCACGGCGACGGTGCTTGCCGACGCCGACGAGCACAACGCGGGGATCGCGTCGGGGATCAACAACGCGATCGCCCGGGTAGCGGCGCTGGTGACGATCGCGGCCATCGGAACGGTCGTGGCGAGCCAGTACAGAACGGAGCTGGACTCGAGCCTCGGGCCGCTCGCCTCACGGCCCGCCCTCGCCCCCGCCATCAAGCGAGCCGAGCGGCAGCCACTCGCCAAGGTGACGCTCACCGCGGCGCCACCGGCGTTGCGGGCGCGCGTCGGCGCCGCGACCGAGAAGGCCTCGGTGCACGCGTTCCACGTCGGTATCGGAGTCTCCACCGTCCTCGTCGCGCTCGGCGGCCTGCTGGGGCTCGTGGGCATTCGCAACCCGCGCCGCGAGGTGAACTCCGAGGACTGCCCGGGCGGACAGCTCGTGGGCGTGCCCAAGGACGCCTCGCGCCAGTCGCCGTGTGACTGGAACAGCGGGAAGCTCGTCGCCGGCCGCGCCTAGGGCTCGGCGGTGCCGCCCTCCGTCGACCCGTCGGCGGGGCCGGATTCGGGCTGATGCGGCTCCGGGGCGGGCGCGTCATCGGGGATATCGTCGGCCGGCCGCTTGGCCCGCTCCGCGGCGCCGGCGACGGCGAGGATCCCTGAGCAGACGAGCGCGAGCAGGTTCTGGCCCAGCGGCCTGTCGAGCAGGCGCGCGACGATGAGCAGCGCCGCCCATATTCCGCCCGCGAGGATCACCGTTCCGTCGCCGAAGGGCAGATGGAAGCGCATGCCCTTCGCCCGCGCGTAGAGCAGGCCCAGGAGGGCGCCCGCCAGGAGGATCTCGGCGGCCTCGACGAACGAGAAGGGCCCGAACGTGCTGATCACCAGGAGCAGCGCCCCGACCCCGGCCACCCGCTGCTCGAAGTTGAGCAGCCTCCAGGTCTGGACGACCTCAGCCATCCAGCGGCCGGCGGCCCGCGAAGCCGGTGTCCGGGTCGTGCCACCAGGCGATCTCGCCCTCGCCCTGCTCCCAACAGAGGTAGATCTCCTCGCCGTCGCGGATCGCGGGGAAGTCGACGAGGCCGCGATCGAGGTCGCGCAGGACGACCTCGCGGGCCTGAAGCTCGAGCAGTGCCTCGCGTATCTCCAGGAAGCCCTCCGAGATGGTCCGGGCCGGGTCGCCGCCGCCGTTGCCCGGGATCGCCTCCGCGAGGGCCTCGCGCGCCTCCTCGTCGCTCAGCTGCTCGCGCGCGGCGCGCAGGCGATCGATCAGCTCCGACACGTCGGGCAGCGCCGCATTCGCCTCCTCGCGCGAGTAGTGGCGCTTGTGCCTCACGCGGCAGAGGTGGCGCGGGCCTCGTCGGCGATCCGGTCCTGGAGGAGCCGCGAGTCGTCGGCCGAGACGGTCCTGAGCTGCCCCTGGAAGGCGAGCTGCCAGTGCTCGGCCGGCCACTTGCGCACGTGCTCGAGCTCGCCCGCTAGCTCCTCGGCGGGCAGGAAGCGCTCCTCCTCGAGCGTGACGACGGGCTCCGTCTCGAACCGCCACGGGTAGGAGTCGGCCTTGCCCGGTTTGCCGGGCCAGAGCTTGGTCCGGTCCTCGTACATCTCGCCGGTCACCCGCACGATGCCGCCGAACGCCTGGACGCCGGTCACGTAGAAGACGATCAGGTCGCCGGGCTCGATCTGCTCCGCCATCCGCCGGCGGCCCTCCTTGGCGCCGATGACCCGGAACCCGTGCTCGCGGGTGGCCCGGAAGTTCTCCAGCGACCCCGTCAGGACCCAGGTTTTCGGCATGGGCGAAGGGTAGTCTTCCGCCCACCATGGCGGACGAAGAGCTCCACCTCATCGGGCCGGACGAGATCGCCTACCACCTGGACCTCACTCCGGCCCAGCTCAAGATCACCTGGACGGCGCTGCGGGCCTTCGCCGACGACTTCGGCCACGACGAGCGAGACGTCCACGCGGTTGTCCGCGAGGTGATCGACAAGCTGCCGGACGAGCACGCGATCCGCGCGATCGACATCTCACGCGGCCGTTAGCCAGGCCACGACGTCAGCGGCGTTACGGTCGGGCGGGAAGACGGGGTAGAAGACCTTGACGATCTCGCCCTCGCGCGCGACCAGCGTCAGCCGCCTGTAGAGCCGCATGCCGGCGACGTCGAAGGTGGGCAGGCGGAGCGACCGCGCCAGCTCGAGCGCCCGGTCGTTCAGCAGCGGGTAGGGGATCCGCTCCCGCTCCGCGAAGGCCGTCTGCTCCTCGGGGTCCATCGCGCTGACGCCCACCACCGTCGCGCCGAGGTCGGTGAGCTCGCCGTGCAGGTCGCGGAACGCGCAGCTCTGCGGCGTGCAGCCGCGGGCGCCGGGGATGTCGTCCCAGCCCTCGGGCAGCGGCACTCCGGGCGTGCCGGTCCGTGGATAGACGAATGCCACCAGCGTCCCGCGCGCGAACTCCTCGAGCGGCGTGCCGTCCAGCCGCATGCCGGGCAGGTGGTCGGCGGCGCCGTCGTCCTCCGGCACGGGCAGGTCCGCGGGCAGTTCGTGATATTCCGCCATCACCGTTCCCGAGTCTGACGGAGGGCCGAGATGAAGTTCGGCATCGCGATGTTCCCAACCGACTACGCAGTCGACCCGGCCACCGTCGCAAGGCTCGTGGAGGAACGCGGCTTCGACTCGCTCTGGTTCCCCGAGCACACGCACATCCCCTCCAGCCGCAAGACGCCCTATCCCGCGGGCGGAGAGCTGCCCGAGATGTACAGCCACACGTACGACCCGTTCGTCGCCCTGATGGCTGCCGCCGCCGCGACAAACGAGCTCAAGCTCGGGACCGGGATCTGCCTCGTAATCGAGCGCGATCCGATCACCACGGCCAAGGAGGTCGCCTCGCTCGACCAGCTCTCGGGCGGCCGCTTCCTCTTCGGCGTCGGCGCCGGTTGGAACCGCGAGGAGATGGAGAACCACGGCACCGATCCGCGCCGCCGCTTCAGCCTCATGCGCGAGCGAATCGAGGCGATGAAGGCCATCTGGACGGAGGACGAGGCCGAGTACCACGGCGAGCACGTCGACTTCGACCCGATCTGGTCCTGGCCCAAGCCGCGCCAGCTCCCGCACCCGCCGATCCTGGTGGGAGGAAACGGCCCCAAGGTGCTCGACCGCGTCCTCGCTTTCGGCGACGAGTGGATGCCCAACAGGCTCGACGGCTTCGGCGACCGCGTGAAGGAGCTCCAGCAGCGCGCCAACGACGCCGGGCGCGAGGAGATCCCCGTGACCTTCTCCGGAGCGAAGCCGGACGCCGAGACGGTGGCGCAGGTGCAGGAGGCCGGCGCCGATCGAGTGACCTTCTACGTGAAGCCGGAGGACGCCGGCGAGGTGGAGCGCCGCCTGGACCGCTACGCGGCCCTAGGCCGCAGTTCCTAGCTCCTAATCAATCGGAATGTCCTCGACGCGCGGCTCGCGGCCCGGGCGGTCGAGGCGCTCCAGGTACCAGTCGATCAGCGAGCGGAGCGTCAGCAGGAACTCGCGGATCAGCGCGGTGACGCGCTCCTCGAGCTCGCCGGGGACTGACCGGCGGACGGCGTCCAGCAGGACGAAGAGCGCGGACAGGTCGAAGCCGCGCCCGCGGCGGGGCGGCAGCCCGGGCTCGTAGCCGCCGTACTCGCGACGAGGCGGCTCGTCGTCGAGCAGCGGGTCGTAGTCAGGGGGTGGGGGTGGTGCCTGGTTCCTGGGGTCCATCGCTCTTCTCGAAGAAGACCTGGAGCGCGCCGTCCTCGAATCGCGCTCCGCTCGTCGAGTACGCGGCCATCGTGGGGGGCAGGATGATAGTCCGCTTCTGGCCGCCCACACGGACGATCACCTCGAGCCCGATCTTCTTAAGCTCGATGTCGCCGCGCTCGGCGAAGGGGAGGGGCAGCCGCAGGGTCGCCGTCCCGTTCTCGCCGGAGAGCTCCTGCGACAGCTCGTCGTAGAGGAGCTCGGCCGGCGCCTGGTCCCCGAACAGCTCGCCGGCCAGCCGGTCGAGCATCTCGGGTCCGACGACCTCCCGCTCGAGCCACGGGGCGACCAGGATCGGGACGGGCGAGAAGGCCGAGCGGACGAGCTCCATGTGCTCCTGCTGGACCTCCCGCCAGGCCGCGAAGTAGCCCTCGCCCGCCTCCGCCGGGAGCACTCGGTTCACGACGACCGCGTCGGTCAGGTAGCCGTACAGGTTGAGGTAGGTGAAGGTGCGCATCGCCTCCTTCACCACCATCCGGTCCGGGCTCATCACGAGCCGGATCGAGGTATTGGAGCGGTCGCGGAGGATTCCGTTCATCGCCACGAGATTGCGCGCGAGCCGCTCGAGGTCGTCGTAGACGGCGTCGCTCGGCAGCGGCAGGTCGAGCAGGCCGCGCGCCAGCGGGCGCGCCGCGGAGACCAGCCGGCGCTCCCATGGGAAGACCTTCTCGAGCCACCAGGTGGCCACGTCGGGGAAGGAGAGGAGCCTCAGCGTCTCGCCG
>JBJMLJ010000515.1:0-2098 GCA_045805365.1 Thermoleophilaceae bacterium | reverse complement strand
GTGAGGCCGACGTCGCAGCGGCCGTCGGCGATCGCGTCGAGCACGTCGGTGTCCGAGCCGAGCACCTTCGGGTCGTTCGCCATCCAGCTGCGCAGCAGGCGCTCCGTGGCGGCGCGCCCGTACTTGGCGATCCGGTCGGCCACGAAGTCAGTGTTGTACTCGCTCGTGCCGGACCGCAGGCAGAGCCTGCCCTTCCAGCGCGGGTCGCCGAGGCCGGCGTAGGTCGTCACCTCGCCGGGCTTGACCCGCTTGGTCGAGCGCATGATCGTGCGGGCCCGCTGGGTCAGGCCGTACCAGTAGCCGTCGGGATCGCGCAGGTTGCGCGGCACCTCGCGGTCGAGGACCGCGGAGTGGACCGGCTCGAGGAGCCCGGCCTGCTTGGCGCGCCAGAGGTTCGCGGCGTCGACCGTGATCAGCACGTCGGCCCTGGTGTGGCTCCCCTCGCTCTTCAGCCGCTCGTAGAGCTCCGAGGCGTCGCCGCCGAACAGGCGCAGGTTGTGCCCCGTCCTCGAGGCGAAGTCCTTGAAGGGCTGCTCCTCGCCGTAGTGGGAGCGCGCCGTGTAGATCACGAGCTCGTTCCCGGAGTCGGAGGTGGCGATCACGACACCCACGAAGGCGGCGACCAGGAGGACGGCCCCGGCGGAGACGAGCGCTACGAGCCGCCGCCGTGACACGGCTACGGCCCCGTGGTCGTGGTCGGCGAGGTCGTGCCGGCTGTCTCGGTGCCGCCGGTGTCGCCCTCGAACTTGACGCTGCCGCGCTTCTCGCCGCAGCCGGCGACGCCGACCGCGGAGCCGGCCCCCAGGAGCCCTGCGACGATCAGAATCCCCGCCTTCCGCAGCATGCGAGTTAGGCTAGCCTAACTAACTGCGCGTTACGCCGGGCGGCCGTCCGGGGACGCCTCATCCAGCGGGCCTCATCGCTAGGATTGATATCCGACTTCGTAGAACGGAATTGCTCCCGAATACCCTCTGAGGCAATGGCAGCCACCGACAAGACGCGAATTCCCAAGCCGAGCCCGATCAAGGAGAACGACCAGGGACAGCTGGTCGCCAAGAAGGGCATCTCGCGCGAGGTCGTCGAGGAGCTCTCCAAGGTCAAGGGCGAGCCCGACTGGATGCGCGAGAAGCGCGTCAAGTCGCTCGAGATCTTCGAGCGCAAGCCGATCCCCACCTGGGGCGTCGACCTGTCCGACCTCGACCTGTCGGAGCTGGTGCTCTACTCGCCGCCCGAGGCGGGCCGCTACGACTCCTGGGACGACGTTCCCGAGGAGCAGAAGGAGACCTTCGAGAAGCTCGGCATCCCCCAGGCCGAGCGCGAGCACCTCGCCGGTGTCGTCGGGGTCTGGCGGCAGGAGCCGTTCTACGAGGGACTCAAGCAGGAGTACGCCGACAAGGGGATCCTCTTCTGCGCCATGGACACGGCGGTCCAGGAGCACGGCGACCTGGTCCGCGAGTACTTCATGAACAAGTGCGTGCCCCCGCAGGACAACAAGTTCTCGGCGCTGCACGGAGCCGTCTGGTCGGGCGGCTCGTTCCTCTACGTGCCCAAGGACGTCAAGGTCGACCTCCCGCTACAGGCCTACTTCCGCATGGAGGGCTCGGGCGAGGGCACCTTCGAGCACACGCTGATCATCGCCGACGAGGGCTCCGACGTGAACTACATCGAGGGCTGCACGGCCCAGACCTACTCGGTCAACTCGATGCACTCCGCGGTCGTCGAGATCTTCGTCAAGGAGGGCGCCAAGGCGCGCTACACCACGGTCCAGAACTGGTCCAAGGACGTCTTCAACCTCAACACCAAGCGGGCGATCGTCGACGCGCACGGCACGGTCGAGTGGGTCGGCGGCTCGATGGGCGCCAAGAAGGTCATGCTCTACCCGGGCTCGTTCCTGATGGGCGAGGGCGCGCGGGCCGATCACCTCAACGTCGGCGTCGCGTCCGGCGACGTCTGGAAGGACACCGGCGCCAAGGTCCTCCATCTCGCGCCCAACACCACCTCGAACATCCTCGCCAAGTCGATCTCCAAGGACGGCGGGATCATGGGCTACCGCGGCCTCGTCCGCATGGGCCACAACTCGCAGGGCTCCAAGGCTCAC
>JBJMLJ010000514.1:0-3696 GCA_045805365.1 Thermoleophilaceae bacterium | reverse complement strand
GCCGAAGTTCTCGGCCAATGTCGGGCAGTGACCGCCCGTCTGCTCGTCCGTGAACTGGCAGGCCATGAACACCGGCACGTTGATCTTCTTGACGAAGGTGACCGGCGCCAGCGGATCGGCCACCTTGGGCTTGTAGTGGTTGTTGGCCCGAATCTTCGCCAGCAGGTCCGCGGCCTCGCCGTGGAGGACCTGGTTGTCCTTGCACGTCGTGTCGCCCTCCTGGATGCGCTTGTAGGCCCAGCCCTGCCCGGTGTCGGGTCCGGCGGGCTTCGCGTCGTGGACGCGCTCCTTGGCCCAGTCGACGGCGAAGCCCGTGTTGAGTATGCCGCCTGGGTAGAGGGTCGTCTGGGTCGCGTCGATCACGGACAGCGGCGAGATCGCGGCGAGGCTGGGCGGCCGGGTCTGGGCGGTGAAGAGCTGGCTGATGCCGCCGTAGGAGATGCCCATCATGCCGACCTTGTGGTGGAGGACCCAGGGCTGGCGCGCGACCGTCTCGATCACGTCGTAGCCGTCGAGGTCCTGGAGCGGCTCGAAGAAGTCGAAGGCCCCGCCCGAGCAGCCGGTGCCGCGCATGTTCACGTCGACCACGGTGAAGCCCAGCAGGTTGGCGATGATGGCGATCCCGTTCTGCGGGCCGGCGGGGTCCGCGTAGCCGTAGCCGGAGTACTCGATCAGCGTGGGCGTCGGCCCGCTCGGGACGTGAGGCAGCGGCACCCCGGCCGGCAGGGCGTTCGAGATGTCCTGCGGCGGATGCACGTCGTAGGCGAGCTTGATGCCGTCGCGCGTCGTCAGGTAGCCGTAGCCCTTCGGCGGGACGCTCTGCCCGTAGCCGCCGGTGCTCGGCGGCGCCGAGCGCTTCGAGAGGACGGTCAGCTTCCCCGACTTGCGTCCGTGCCTGGATCGACGAACGCGGTAGCCGCTCCCGGGCTTGACGTCGCGAAACAGGAGGCCGCCCAGCGAGTCCGCCCGCTTCCTGGCGACGGTCCGGCCGCGCCGGTTGAGCAGCGACAGCTTCGCGCCCGCCGGAAGCCCGGTCACATAGACCTGCTCGACGCTCCCGTGGGCGCTGTATGCCTCCGCCACCCCGGTGCCGACGACAAGCGCGGCAACAAGGGCGACGACAGCCAGGGAAAGCCGAGCGCTCCAGACCACGTTGCCTACTCAAGCAGGCGCAAGCCGCCCGCGTCGCAGTCGGTCAGGCCGTCCGAGCTTCACTAGTTTGCGCGTGGCCCACGCCGATGATCACGAGGAGGCCGTAGGGATGGACCAACCCACCGCGGAGAAGGCATTGAAGGAGCTCGAGGCCCTGGTCGGGGAGTGGAAGCTCGAGGCGATCCCACCCGGCGGCGAGCCCTGGCCCGGCGAGGTGCGGGCCACGATGCAATGGCACGACTCCGGCGCCCACGTGGTCCAGCGCTCCACGGCGGACATGCCCGAGGCGCCCGACGGGGTCTCGATCATGGGCTGCGACGCGGCGAACGGCACCTACTACCAGCTCTACTCGGACGACCGCGGCGTCTGCCGCGTCTACGAGATGAGCATCGGCGGCGGCGAATGGCGGCTGTGGCGCGAGGGCGAGCCCTTCCCACAGCGCTTCACGGCCAGGTTCGAGGACGACGGCGACACGATCGTCGGCCGCTGGGAGATGGCCGAGGACGGGACGAACTTCAAGACCGACTTCGACTTGATCTATCGGCGGGTCAGCTGACCGGCAGGGGTGCGCGGCGAGCACCTCGCTCTCGCTTGGTCTCCTTCAGTCCGGGTATTCGTCCTTGCGCCAGGCGCGAGGCTCCGGGGCCTGAGGCTTCGGCGTCCGGTCGAGCAGGAAGTTGTAGTAGGGAGCGACGAACGGGTCGGGCGCCATCACCGTGTACGTGTGGTAGACGGTCCCGTTCTCGCGCGCGAAGGCGATCCATCCTGGACCCTCGCGCAGGCCGTCCTTGAGCTCGGCGCCAACTTGCCGCGACCACTCCTCGAGCCAGTCCGGCGGGTTGTTGACCATCTCCTTGACCTCGGGCACCTGCTGCGCCTGCTCCTCGGTCATCGCGAGGCCGAAGTCGAAGGGAAAGTCGCTCTCGTAGGTGGAGACGTAGGGGAACTCCCAGCCCATCCGCTGCTTGTAGGCAGCCAGCCGATCGATCGGGGCCCGCGAGAAGCAGATCAGCGTCACGTCGCGATGGTTCATATGGACCAGCGATCCGTCCAGCCCGTCGCCGAGGTTGGTGCAGCCGGGGCACGCGCCGACGGAGTAGTCGGGGCCGAACATGATGTTGTAGGCGAGGAGCTGTGAGCGGCCGTCGAAGAGCTCGGCAAGGGTCTTCTTGCCGTCCTCGGTGTCGAACTCGTACTCCTTCTCAACGGGCACCCAGGGGAGCTCGCGTCGCTTCTCCTTGATCTGGTTGCTCCGTTCCGCCTGCTCGGCCTCGAGCTTCGCCAGCTCGTCCCGGGCCGCCTGCCATTCCTCGCGCGTCCCTACCGTGTGCTCAGGCATCTCGTGGGCCTCCTCTCGTTGAACTCGTGCTTCCCGACATAAGACCGCCGGCGCCCGGGAAACTCATCGCGGCCAGGTTCCAGCTTCGCCGCGCCGCGCAGGACGACGCGCATGCGATCGGCGCGGTCTTCGACGCCGCGGTCCGCGCCGGTTGGTCCTATCTGGGCAGGCTAGTCGAGAGCCCGATATTCGGACCCGAGGACTGGGATCGCCTCGTGGCCGAGCACGCCCCGCCGAACGTGCTGCTCGTCGCGACCGACCCCGCTGGGCGAATCGTCGGCTATACGGCCGCCCACCCCGAGGATGGCGAGCTCTTCCTGCTCTTCGTCCACCCCGATCACGCCGGCCGCGGCCTGGGGCGCACCCTGCTGGAGGCGGCCCACCACGCGCTGCGTGCCGCGGGTTGCCGGCAGGCCTTTCTCTACACGCACGAGCAGAATGCGCCGGCCCTCGGGCTCTACTCGCGCGCGGGCTATCGCCCCGACGGAGCCGTCCGCGAGTCCGACTTCCGCGGCGTCCCGATCCGAGAGCTGCGTCTCGTCAAGGACCTCTGAGCTCAGCTCGCGCGGGCCGGCTCGTGCTCCGCCTCGGGCGCCGGGACGGTCGGCGCCTCCTTCAGCGCGCCGCCACCTCCCCCAGCCGAGGATGGCCACCAGATTCGGTCGCCGATCAGCTCCACCGCGGCCGGGACCATGATGGTGCGCACCACGAAGGTGTCGAGCAGGATCCCCACCGCGACCAGGAAGCCGATGTTGAAGATGAACCAGACCGGGAGCGTCATCAGGACGCCGAACGTCCCGGCCAGGATGATCCCGGCGCTCGTGATCACCGGCCCGGTCGCGCCGAGCGCGCGGAGCATCCCTTCGCGGGTGCCGTGCTCTCGCGCCTCCTGGCGCACGCGGCTCATCAGGAAGATCGTGTAGTCCGTCCCGAGCGCGACCAGGAAGATGTACGCGAACACGGGCAGTGAGTTGTCCACGCCCGGCTCGCCCACTACGTAACGGAAGAACAGCATCGCCAGCCCGAGGGTGCCGAAGAACGACACGACCACCGACGCGATCAGCACCAGCGGCGCCACCACCGCTTGCAGCAGCAGCCCGAGGATCAGGGCGATCACGACCAGGGTGATCGGGATCACGACCCTCAGGTCGCGGGCGGTGCCCTTGTTGAAGTCGTACTGGGTCGCGCTGCCGCCGCCGAACGAG
>JBJMLJ010000513.1:0-3106 GCA_045805365.1 Thermoleophilaceae bacterium | reverse complement strand
CCCGGTCGCCTTCGGCCTCGTGCTGCTGGTCAGCCTCAGCATCTGGATTACGCAGTGGGACAGGGTGATCCTGAGCGAGTCGCTGGGGATCTCCCTCACCGCCGCGCTGTTCGCGGCCTGGCTCGCGCTGGTGCGCGCACCCAACGGCTGGACGGTCGCGGCCGTCCTCGCGACAACGGCTCTGTGGGCGTTCACGAGGGACACCAACGCCCTCTTGGTGCTATTGGCGGTGCCCTGCGTCCTCGGCTGGATTGCGCTGCGCGGCGTGCGGCCCGGCCGCGTCGTGCTGGCCGCAGGCCTGGTCGCCATCTTCGCGGCGAGCACCGCGTCGCAGAGCGGGCCACACGCGTCGTGGGCGCGCTGGGAGGCGCCGCTCTTGAACGTCATCGGCGTGCGCGTTCTGACCAACCCGGGCGAGCTGCACTACTTCCGCGATCACGGCATGCCGCTGCCCCGGCCGGTACGGGTCCTCGACGGGACCCTGCTCGGGAGCAGGCACCTCAGTCCCGGGACCGCGCTGGACCGGGACCCGCGTCTCGAGGGGTTCCGCGACTGGGTGCGGGGACACGGTCGCCAGACGCTCGGCACCTACCTGATGACCCATCCATATCGGACGTTCCGCCCTGTGGTGGAGAACCGCGGCCCCCTCTTCGAGACGGACCCCTCCGGCTACGAGGGCGAGGGGCTGCGGCTGGCCGGCTATGGCGCTCACGGCGTCCCCAGGCTGCTGCCCGCGCCGCTGGCCACGGCGGTCTCCGCCGACGATCGCCGCGCTGCTCGCCTGGCTTGCCGTCGTGGCGGCGGCGGCGATTCTCCTGGCGCGACGCGGATTCGCGAGACCCGTCTGGTTGGTGCCGGCCCTGGCAGTGGTCTTCCAGATTCCGCACGCCGCGATCGTCTGGAACGGAGGGCCAACAGACATCGCGCGCCACGCGGTCCTGGTCGGCCTCATGACGCGCCTTGGGCTCCTTCTGCTGACGATTTTCCTGATCGACGGCGCCCTGGAGGCTCGGCGTAGCCCATGAGCGCCGCCGTCTCGTGCGTCGCGGGCGCGAAGCTGCGGCCCGACCTCCGCCAGATGCCGACGCGCTCCCGGGAGATCCGGCCCTCGATGAGGCTGTCGTGGCGGTCGAGCTTCAGCATCGCGGGGTCCACGGTTTCAGGGTCCCATTCGTGGATCGTGCGCAGCGGGCGGGAGAGAAGCGGCGAGATCCTCGCCAGCGCTGCATCGGGGTCGACGACAAGATCCTCGTAGCGCAGCCAGAGGTCGAAGCTCTCGCGCTCGTGCCAGATCCTGCGGTAGACGGTGGCGAGGCTCTCTTCCGTGACCCATTCAGGCAGCTCGCGCACCAGCGCGTCGCGCATGTCGCGGAAGATCGCAATCACCGGGTACCCCGCCTGGCGGTAGATCGGCACGAGCTTCAGGAAGGCCCAGTCACAGGTCTTGACGCCGAGCAGCCGGGGCCGGATGGCGCGAGCGCAGACCTCTGTGAAGCGGACCGTCTCGACCGGATCGAGCGTTCGCCCGGCCGGGTCGGGGAAGTGGGCGTCCGGGAACATCGTCCGGAGGCGAGGTATCGCGCGATGCGATTGCTCGGGGTTGTGGAAGTCGGGCTCGTCGAGGCACACGACGTCGCCCTGGTTGAGGAGGTGGGCGAGCAGGGTCGTCCCGCTGAAGGCCGGGCCCCCTACTAGGAACATCCGTGCCGCGCCCATCCCATCCTCTCGAAGAAGGCCAGGTAGCTCTCGATTGTCGCGACCGTGTCCCAGCTGCGCTCGAGGTGCTCGCGCGGCCGGTAGGAGCCGCGGTTGGCCAGTACGTCCTCCATCACCTCGCGGAACTGGCCGGGGGGTGCCAGCTCGCCGGTGACCCCGGGCACGACGAGGTGGCGGCCGCCGGCGATCTCTTCGTTCACCACGATCGGCAGGCCGGCCGCCACGCACTCCCACATCGACGCCGGGTTGGAGGTCTGGTCGCCCGGATAGACCGCTATCCGCGAGGTCTGGAGCAGCTCGACGACGTCGAGCTCGTTGAGGGCGCTGGTCGTGACGCGCGTATCCCGGAGATCGAGGACCGAAGGGTCGGCGACCGGGTGCAGATGCCCCGTCAGCTCGCTGCCGCGGACGGCGTCGAGAAGGAGGTCGTGGCGCTTGCCTGCGTAGACGGCCGCCAGATAGACGAAGTCGCGCCGCGGGGCGTCCCTCCCCGGGGCGACCTTCGCCGTGTTGACGACCGGCACGTAGAGCAGCGAGCGCTCGTCCAGGAGCTCCTCGGAATCGACCAGGTAGCACTCGGCCCCGGCGTCGCGACGGCTCGAGGGCAGGGCGAGCACCACATGGACTCGGAAGCAGCGCCCGGCGAGCATCTCGAGCAGGCCGGCCCCTCCCGGACCGTGGTTGATGAAGATGTCCGGATCGCCTGTCCGATCGAGGTAGGCGCGGACGTCGTCATCGTTCAGGAAGCTCATGTGGAGCACGCCGTTCGAGAGGTAGAAGCCGGTGCGCTGCTCCGAGTAGTCCCAGAACTCGACCTTCGTCGCCTCGCCGCGGTCGAGCAGGTAGACACCGATCGAGTGGATGTGGAAGCCCCAGTCGTGGGGTTGCTCGAAGAGCGTGAGGCGGGGCTCGCTCGGCGGGCTCGCGTACCCGGCCCAGTAGGCCCCGTAGTCGATGCTCTTCTCGACCGGCGGCGAGAGGTTCGCGATCGCGACCCTCATGGCTCGCGCTGCAACAGCGGCGCAAGCGCCGCCCAGTTGCGCTCGCCGTCGCGGCCGAACGTCGCGCGCCATACGCGCGCGCGTGACAGCCCGGCGGCGCAACAGGCTGTGCGAGTCAGCCCCACGCCGGCCTTTCCGAACACGTCGCGCATGCCCTTCTGGAGGATGAACTCCATTCCCTGGTAGATGCCGACGCCGACCACGGCCTCGCGGACCAGCGTCCCGATCGCGCCCGCGCGCCGGGCGCGCTCGAGCCGCGCCTCCGTCCCGAGCGTGCGCCGGCCTATGACCAGGTGCCGCAGCGGCTGCGGGGAGGCCTCGATCCGGTCGGCGAACGCCTCCAGGTCGAGCGCGAGCTTGGGGTGAAACTCCATCCGCTCGAGCCGCCT
>JBJMLJ010000512.1:0-4159 GCA_045805365.1 Thermoleophilaceae bacterium | reverse complement strand
GGAACTTGGGTCCGATCCGCTCGTCGAGGCCCATGCCGCGGGCTACCTCCTCGACGTCGGCTCCAAGGTCCTCGGAGACATTCGCGATCTCGTTGATGAAGGAGATCTTCGTTGCGAGGAACGCGTTCGAGGCCAGCTTGATCATCTCCGCGCTGGCGACGTCGGTGCGCACGATCTCCGCGACGAGCGGCTGGTAGAGCGCCTCGACCCGCTCCGCGAACCCGCCGGAGTCGTCGTCCGCTCCGACGACCACGCGATCGGGCCTCATGAAGTCGTCGACGGCGCTGCCCTCCTTGAGGAACTCGGGGTTCGAGATGTAGGCGAGCCCGTTTCGGCGGCGCTTGATCGAGCGCCCCGTGCCGACGGGAACCGTGCTCTTCATCACGAGCGCGTGGTCGTTCGACTCCCCGAGGCTCTCGATGACCGCGTCCACGCGGGACAGGTCGGCGTCGCCCGAGTAGGTCGGCGGAGTGTCCACGCAGCAGAACAGCAGCTGGGCGTTCTGGAGAACCTCGTCCATGTCGGTCGTGAAGTGGAGCCGCTCGGCGTTCTTCGTTACGAGCTCCGGCAGGCCCGACTCGTGGATCCGGACCTCGCCGCGGCTCAGCGACTCGACCTTCTCCGGGACGATGTCGCGGGCGTAGACCTCGTGGCCGAGCTCGGCGAAGCAGGCGGCGGTCACGAGACCGACCCAGCCGACGCCGATTACTCCGATGGGCTCCTTCTCGGGCATGGGGGCGCGGAGGCTACCGAGGGGTCGGGCGGTCGCCCCGTCAGAGCTTCCGGCACGAGCGGGCGATGGCGATCATCTGCCGCTCGGAGAGGGACTGAAGCAGCGTGTTCGAGATCCAGTAGACCGCCTTCCTCGTGCGCCAGGCGATCAGGCGCAGGCGGTCGCCGTCGTAGTGGAGCTCGTACTTGCGGCCGTGGATCGTGCGGATCTCGGTCGGGTTGTCGAGGATCGGCGGGTTCCTCCAGGTCAGGCCCTGCACCCCGTAGTACTCGCCGATCGTCCCCTTCTTGAGGGTCATCCGGTAGCCGCCGTAGCGCTTGCTGTCCGTTCCCCGAAGCCGGTAGACGCGCGGCGGGCCGGTGTAGAGCGAGCCCTGGGTGCGGAGGGTCGGGTAGTAGACGGGCAGGCTGGCGCCCGCGCCCGCCTGGACCGCCTGCACGGCCTGCGCCTTGCCGTCGGTCTCGGCGTTCTCGAGGCCCAGGTCGCCGCTCGCCCTGTGGTGACGGCGCTGGCCGCCGCGCGGGCCGGGCGTCTCCCTGACCCCGAGGAAGTCGCGGACCAGCTTCTGAACCGTCGCGTTGGTCGCGGTGACGTAGCTCGGGATGTTCTGCGACTCGCTCCCGGCCGTGATCGAGACCTGGCCGGCAAAGTGGATCTCACGGATCGGCTGGCCGACCGAGAACACCGCCAGCTTCAGCAGCCGCAGCACTTCGGAGCGGGTGCGGATGTCCGAGGTCGTGTACTTGCCGAAGATGTGGAGCAGCCTGTCGCGCTTGGCGATGAGGCCGCCCACGCCGATCTGCTGCTTCGCCTGGCGGAGGAAGTCCTGCTGGCGCGCGGAGCGGACCAGGTCCGTGTCCTCGTGGCGGAAGCGCACGTACTGGAGCGCCTTGCGGCCGCACATCTTCTGATAGCCGGCCGGGACGTTGATGTAGGCGAAGGAAGCGGTGTTGTTGTAGTAGCGCCGGTCGATGTCGGCATACACGCAGCCGATCGCGTTGACGCCCTCGTAGAAGCCGCTGAAGTCGATGTTGATGACGTGGTTGATCGAGAGCCCTGTCAGGCGCTTGACCGTCTTCAGCGTCAGCCGAGGGCCGCCGAGGTCGTAGGCCGCGTTGATCTTGTCCGTCCCGTGACCCGGGATCTGCACCTTCAGGTCGCGCGGCAGCGACATCATCGCCGTCGCCTTCTTCGACGGGTCGAGCCGAACGAGGATGATCGTGTCCGAGCGGGCGCCCGCCGCCCCCTGGCTGTTGTCGGTTGGACGGCGGTCGGAGCCGAGGATCAGCAGCGTCTGCGGCTTGCCCGGGTCGGTCTGCGCGAGGTCGGCGCCGAGCTTCAGCTCCTTGCCCTGCTTGAAGGCGCCAACGATCCTGTCCACCTCGCGGAAGGCAGCCACGGCCGTGGCGCCGGCCGACGCGAAGATCAGGAGCGCCGCCCCGACCAGGAGCCGCTTGAAGATCCCGGGGCCGCGCTCGAAGGGAATCACTTGGCGACCCTGAGCCGCTTGTCGTCGTCGCCGCGCAGCCGCTCGGGGAGTTGCTCGACGAACTCGACCAGCGCCTGCCGGTAGAGCGGCAGCGACTCGATCGACACCCACTCCTCGGGCCCGTGGTGGCCGTCGCCGACCGGCCCGAACTCGACGGCGGGGATGCCGGCGGCGATGAAGCAGATCGCGTCCGAGGCGCCGTGGCGGCCGACCGAGATGCGCTCAGTGCGCGGCGCGACCTCCGAGACGGCGGCGCCGAGCGCCTGCACGAACGGATTGGCTCGGTCGACGGTGACCGGATCGCGGTGGAAGACCTTGACCACCTCGGCATCCGGCAGCTCGCGGATGGCGGCGAGGATCTCGTCCGCATCCTGGCCCGGCAGGTAGCGGATGTCGACGTCGATCGCGCAGGCGTCCGGCACCTTGTTGAGCGCGTCGCCGCCGAGGATCCGGCCGAGGTTGATCGAGGGCCGGTCGAAGAGGTCGGAGGACTCGCGGGCAAACGGCAGCGACTCGATGCCGCGGAACACGTCGATCGCCTTGAGCACGGCGTTGTCGCCCACCCACGGCGTCGAGCCGTGCGCCGAGCGGCCGCTGACCTCGAGGCGCATCGCGAGCACGCCCTTGGCCTCGACGCCGATGTGCAGGTCGGTGGGCTCGCCGGTCACGGCGAAGTCGCCCGTGTAGCCGCGCTCGACGAGCTCGTCCGTGGCCCGCTGCTCCTCCTCCTCGGACTCCTCGTCCGAGACGCAGACGAAGTGGACGCGCACGTGCTCCTGGCCCGCCAGGTCGCGGAGGGCGCACATCATCCCGGCGAGGCCGCCCTTCATGTCGTAGGCGCCGCGGCCGTAGAGGCGGTCGCCGGCCACGCGGGGGCTGAACTGCTCCGGGCGCCCGGGCACGACGTCGAGGTGGCCGTGGAAGACGACCGTCGGTCCGCTCGTCGCGCCCACGCTGGCGGCGATCAGCGGTCGTCCGTTGTGAAGCGTGCCGGTCACCTCCACGTCGCGCGCCTCGAGCCAGCCCTTGATGAAGCCGGCAGCGCTCTGCATCCCCTCGAGGGTGGACGTGTCGTAGGTGATCAGGCGCTCGGTGAGAGCGCGCTCATCCATCCGCGCGCAGGATAGCCAGCCGCTCGGTCTCGACCGCTCGCCTGGCGAAGCAGCCGGCTACGTGGTCGTTCACGAGCCCGCAAGCCTGCATGGCCGCGTAGGCGGTGGTCGGGCCGACGAAACGGAAGCCTCGCCGCTTGAGCTCGGCCGCCAGCGCCTTGGACTCGTCGGTCGTGGCCGGTACCTCCGAGAGCGAGCGCGGCGCCCGGCGGCGGCCGCGCGGCGCGAACGACCAGACGAGCTCCGCCAGGCCGCCGTCGAGCTTCTCGGCCGCGCGGGCGTTCGCGAGGGCGGCCTCGATCTTCGCTCGGTTGCGGACGATCGCGGCGTCGGCGAGCAGGCGGCGGACGTCCCGCGCGCCGAAGCTGGCCACCGCCTCGATGCGGAAGCCGGCGAACGCCTCCCGGAAGGCCTCCCGCTTGCGCAGGATGGTCAGCCAGGAGAGCCCGGACTGGAAGGCCTCCAGGGTGAGCCGCTCGTAGATGCCGTCGTCGTCCCTGACCGGGCGGCCCCACTCCTCGTCGTGATAGGCCACGTACTCGGGGGCGGATGTCGC
Organism: Thermoleophilaceae bacterium; assembly: GCA_045805365.1. Classification (GTDB taxonomy): domain Bacteria; phylum Actinomycetota; class Thermoleophilia; order Solirubrobacterales; family Thermoleophilaceae; genus DASXBA01. Next base: position 269 of record JBJMLJ010000512.1, on the reverse strand, counting down.
CCAGGGACAGCGCCTCCTGCCGTCAGCCACCGCGCGAGCGGAGCGGCGGGCCGCCGAAGGGCGCCCGCGTGAAGCGGACCCGGCGCGGCGCCCGGACCCGGTGCTCGGCGCGCTCCCCGGCGGCGTCGAGCGCGGCCTCGATCTGTCGCGGCAGCGCGCGGCGGAACGTCTCGGCGTCGAAGCGGCGCGCGTTGGCGACGCAGTCCGCCGGATCGACCGTGCCCGTGTCGAAGTCGGCGACCGCGTCGGCCAGCTCGGCGGCGCCGCCG